>CAYMMC010000014.1:0-17717 GCA_964391125.1 uncultured Akkermansia sp. | reverse complement strand
CGGCGAGGCCTGCCCTTCGCCCATGATGCCGAATCAAACCATTAAACCGTATGAGACGGGCGACCCTGCGTGGAACGGAGAACCTGACCAAGCGGCTGACGGCTGCGGCGCTGGCCTACAACCTCTCGCTCTTGATGCGGAAGCTCCTCGGGTTCGGAACACCCAAACAATGGGCGGCGAAAGCCTCTTTTTTGGTCTTCTGGCCCGTGAAAACCGTTGTGGGAGCCATGCGTGGCTTTGCCAGTGCGATGGGTGCCAGGTTCGCAAGAATAATCGGAGACTGCCGGAACTCGCGAAACACCTATCGAATCACCCACTCGAACCGACATTCGGGCTGTTTTTCAACAGGCTGCTAGACGAAGGGGCATTTCGCGACAAGCCGCACCGACTGCCACTTTTGGGGGGGCTGAATCGGCCGCTTGCGCCCCCCCGACCACTCAGCAGGAGGTCGGCGCCCCCGCGGCGAGGCGCACCGCATGGGGGATCGCCTCCTTCACGAACCCGAGGCATTCCACCGCGCCGCCAGGCTTGCCCGGCAGGGCGACGACCAGGGCGCGGTCCACCACCGCCGCGAGGCTGCGGGAAAGGATCGCGCCGGGCGCGATTTCGAGCGAACGCATCCGCATCGCCTCGCCGAACCCGGGGACCTCGACCCGCATGATCCCCCGAATCGCCTCCGGAGTCACGTCGCGGACGGCGATGCCGGTCCCCCCCGTCGTGAGGACGAGCCCGCAGCCCCGGGCCGCGCAGGCCCGGACCGCATCCTGGATCGCCCCGACTTCGTCCGGGACGACGGATTCGACGAGCACCTCCCAGGCGTAGTCTTGGCAGGCGGCCCGCAAGGCCGGTCCGCCGAGATCCTCGTAGCCGCCCGTGGCGGCGCGGTCCGAGACCGTGACGATCCCCACGGCAATCCGCCCTTGGCTCATGCGGCGTCCTGCCCTTGGCTCAATTCGAGAACTGGATGCGGCTCCCCTCGAAGCTGGGCGTCGGAAAGCTCCCCGAAGTCGTCGGCGGCGCGGGGCTGGTGCGAGGATAGGAAGTCGTCGCCGGGTAGCCGGGCGGAACCGCGTCCGGCGTCGGCGAGGGAATCGGCGGCGCGGCGATCGCCCCCGGCGCGGACGAGATCGCCGGATAGGTGGGCGCTGCCGGAGTCGTCGGAGCCGCCGGCGGCGCCGCAACCGAGGGATAGCCGCCGCCCGACGGCGCCGCGCTGTAGCTGGGCGGAAGGGTCGCGGCGGGAGCGACCGCCCCCGAGGTGGGCGACGGGCTGGCTTGCCCGGCCGACGCCGCGGTCGGCACCTGGATCGTCTTGCCTGCGTAGATCCGCGTATCGGTCATGCCGTTGGCCGCCTGGATGCGTCCCACCGAAGTGTTGTACTTCGTCGCGATGCCGATGAGATTCTCGCCCGGTTGGATCTGATGGGGCACGAGCCGCTCCCCCTCGCGCAAGGAGAAGGGCTCGGGAGCGGGCGCCGGGGCCGATGGCGTCCGACCCGCCACCGCCGGTGAATTCGTCGCTGCGGAGGGCACCGTCGGCACCGCGCCGGGCGCGGCGGTGGAACCGGCGGCCATCGCCCCCGAGGTGTCCGGGTAAGCCGCCGGTGGCGGCGCGGCCATCCCGGCGGCGGCATCCTTGTCCTTGTTCCCGAAGCTGAAGCACCCCGAGGAAAGGAGTGCCATGGAAAGCGCTCCCGTCGCCCCAATCAATCGATGTCCTCTGAAGCTGAACATGCGGGACCATACCACCGGGAATCCTTGCTGAAAGGCGGAATTTCCAAATTTCTTAAATTTTATTCTCGAATTTTAATATTTTATTCAAATTGATATTGAATTTATCTTTCTTATAGGATTTTCTTGCTCGCCGCCTCTCCCGAAGCACCGGAAACCACCAGTCGCGAGCGGGCGATCCCGCTCAGTCCAGCTCGCGGATGCGGATGTGGCGGTAGACGGTCTGGTCGGAGTGGTCCGTGAGCATGATGCGGCCCCGACCGGGGGCGAAGCCTTCCTTCCCCTTGAACTTGCTCGCGGCGAGGTTCGCCTTCCACTCCGCCGAGGCGGTGTCGGCCTCGCCGACGAGTTCGCCGTTGAGCCAATGCTGCAGTTTCCCGTCCTTGGCGACGACCCGGCTGCGATTCCATTCGCCGGGCGGCTTCACCGGAGGCTCCGCCACCGAGGGGGCCTGGATGTCGTAGAAGGAGGCGGTGCGCCGCTTGGCGCCGTTCTTCGAGTCGGGATGCTTGCGGTCGTCGAGCATCTGGTATTCGATGCCGAGCCATTGCTTCCCGTCCACCTTGGTCACCCAGTATTTGAGGCCGTTGTTGCCGCCCTCGGCGAGCTTCCACTCCCATTCGAGGTCGAAATTCCCGTATTCCTTCTCGGAAAGGAGATTCCCGCCCTTGCCGTCGAGGCGGAGCTCGCCGTCCGCGATGCTCCAGCCAGGTCCCGGGGCGACCCCGTCCTGACCGGTCCAGCCGGCGAAGGACTTGCCGTCGAAGAGGGGCACGGACTCGCCCGCCAGGGCAAGCCCGGCGCAGAGAGGGAGAAGAAGGAGGAATGGAAGTTTCATCGGGCGCGAGCTTAGACCGAGCCCGACAAGCCGGTCAAGGGCGCACCTCCGTGCCCGTTCCCGCCGCGCGGGGCTCGCGGGTCTTCGGTCCCGCCTGACGGAATCGTCACTCCCCGGGAGGCTCCGCTGCGGCCAGACCCGGCGGAGTCCGGTCGAATTGTGACACGAACGTTACAGGGCGCCGCTTGAGGATGGCGAAGGCTGGGGGACGCTTGGGCACGAGTCCTTCCTCGCCAGATGCCTTTGCCGTTTTCGCAGTTTTTGGTCTCATGGAGAACAGGCGCCCATCGGTCCACGGGCGCCTGCTTTCTTCTCGTCCTGCTCTGCGCCGGCCCGGTCGCCGCCGAGGGAGCGCCCCTCTCTCCGGGCGATCCTCCCCCCCTCCCCTTTCCTCCGCCGACGAAGGAGGAGCTGGAGCAACAGCGCGAACTGACCTTCCCCGTGCGCCAGTTCCGCGTGCGCGGGACAACGCTGCTCTCGGCCGAGGAAATCGCCGACGCGGTCTACCCCTACACCGGCCTCGCCCGCAACCTCGAAGACCTCGAGGCGGCGCGGGCCGCGCTGGAGAAGGCCTACCATTCGAAGGGCTACCAGTCCGTCGGAGTGGAGCTGCCCCAGCAGAACGGCACCCGGGGCATCATCTACCTCGTCGCCACGGAGAACGCGGTGGGCCGACTCCGGGTCCGCGACGCGAAATACCACCTGCCCAGCCAGATCAAGAGGAACGCCCCCTCGCTCGCCGAAGGAACCGTGCCCGACTTCGCCAAAGTGCAGGAGGACATCGTCGCCCTGAACCGCTGGGCCGACCGCAAGGTGACGCCCTCCCTGCGGCCCGGCGTCGCCCCCGGCACCATCGACGTGGACCTGATCGTCGAGGATTCGCCGCCCTTCCACGGCAGCATCGAGCTGAACAACCGCTACAGCCCCGACACCACGCCCCTGCGCCTCAACGTTTCGACGACCTACGACAACCTCTGGCAGCTCGGCCACAGCCTCGGCTTCTCCACCCAGCTCGCGCCGGAGCGGATCGAGGACGCGGAGATCTACTCGGCCTACTACATCGCCCGCTTCGCCCGGACGCCCGACTTCTCCCTGCTGCTGAGCGCGACGAAGCAGAACAGCGACGTCTCGACCCTCGGCGGCGCGGCGGTGGCCGGACGCGGGGAGATCTTCGGGCTGCGCGGCCTCTTCACCCTGCCGGGACGCGGCAGCTACTTCCATTCGCTGAGCGCCGGGATCGACTTCAAGCGCTTCGACGAGGATCTCGTCATCGGGGAGGACAGCTTCACCACCCCCATCGAATACTGGCCCATGACCCTGGCCTACGGCGGCGGCTGGATCGGCGACCAGTCCTTCACCGAGGTCAACGCCTCCGCGACCTGGCATCTCCGGGGCATGGGCAGCGGCATCGAGGAGTTCGACGCGAAGCGCTACGAGGCGGACGGCAGCTTCTTCTACTTTCGCGGCGACCTTTCCCGCACCCAGGACCTGCCGAAGGGATTCGAGGCCTTCGGCAAGCTCCAGGCCCAGGCGACGACGAATCCCCTCGTCAACAGCGAGCAGTTTTCCGGCGGAGGCGCCTCGACGGTGCGCGGCTACCTCGAATCCGAGGCTCTCGGCGACGGCGGCTGGTTCCTCACCGGAGAAATCCGCACCCCCAGCCTGTTGAAGACCACCGAAAAGGACGAGAGCGGCGATCTCAAGAGCGCTTGGCGCTTCCACGCCTTCTACGACGTCGGCCGGCTCTATCTGAACGATCCGCTCCCGGAGCAGCGCGACCTCTTCCGCCTCTCCAGCTGGGGCATCGGCACCCGCTTCACCTTCCGCGAGCATCTCGAGGGCTCCGTCGAAGTCGCCTGGCCGATCGAGGACCAGGGCACGACGCAGGCGAGCGATCCCTTCATGCTCTTCCAAGTCGAAGCCGGCTTCTGACCTCTGACCGCCCGCCTCCCCTCCCGATCTCCCCTCCCCATCTGTCTCCATGAACGCACCGAACCGTCGAAGTCCGCGCCTCCTTTCCGCCCTCGCGGCCGTCCTGACCTGGTCCTCCATCCTGCCGGCGGCCTCCGCCGCCGGAGGGGGCGAGGACGGAGCCTGGTGGGACAAGGCCTGGACCGGTCGAAAGTCCGTCGAGGTGAAGCCCTCCGCCGCCGGACGTCCCGAGGGCTCCGTCGCCGTGCTGGTGCGCCTTCACGAGGGGAATTTCCCCTTCGCCCTGCTGAAGGAGGACGGTAGCGACCTCCGCGTCCTCGCCGACGACCACAAGACCGAACTGCCCTTCCACTTCGAGCGCTACGACGCGCTCATGAACGAGGCCTTCCTCTGGCTGCGCCTCCCCGGGATCGAGGAAGGCGCCGAGCCGACCAAGGCCTGGCTCTACTACGGCAACGCCTCGGCGGAGCCCGCCGGCGACCCGCAGGCGACCCATCCCGAGCCCGCCGCGCTCGTCTACCACTTCGCCGAGCGCGGCTCGCCGCCGCGGGACTATTCCTCGAGGGGGAACGACGGCACCACCGCCCCGACGCCGACGGAAGGGGCCCTCATCGGCGCGGGCATCATCCTCTTCGGCACGAACGGCCTCGAGATCCCCGCCTCCGACTCGCTCGCGTGGGAGGCCGGCGCCCAGATCACGGCGATGGCCTGGGTGAAGCCTTCGACCGCCGCCCCCGACGCGGTTCTCTACCGCCGCGAAGAGAACGGCGCGGCCTTCGTCGTCGGCGTCGACGAAGGCGTTCCCTACGTGGAGGTCCGGGACGCCGCCGGGACTGCCCGCAGCACCGGCGGAGAACCCATCGGCGAAGGCGCCTGGCGCCATCTCGCCGCCGTGGCCGGAGCGGGCAAGGTCGACCTTTTCGTCGACGGCAAGCCCTACGGCACCGTCGCCAAGGGCATGCCCGCCCTCGCCGGAGCGGCCTGGATCGGGGGCAGCCCCGAGAGCGGCGGCGGCTTCGCGGGCGAAGTGGACGAATTCCAGATCCACGCCGCCCCGCTCGACGCCCCCGAGATCGCCTTTCTCGCCGCGAGCCAGTCCGGCTCCGCCGAGGGACAGTCCCTGGTCGTGGTCGGAGCCGACGAGGGGGGCGAGGGCGGAGGGCACAGCGAGACTCTCGAGCACGTCATGCTCTTCGGCGACATCGCCAAGAACATGATGTTCGACGGCTGGATCGCCGTCGGCGTCTGCATCGTCATGATCGTGCTCGGCTGGATCGTCGCGATCCAGAAGTTCAACTACCTCAACAGCATCGAGAAGGGCAGCGAGCTCTTCCTGAAGCAGTGGAAGAAGCTCGCCGACGACCTCACCGCCCTCGACCACGGCAACGAGGAGAGCGTCAGGACGATGGGAGGCACGGTCGGAGCCAAGATGATGCGCCACGTGCGCCGCTCCCCGCTCTACCACCTCTACCACATCGGCTCCGAAGAGATCCACCGGCGCATCGCCGCGCATCCCGACCGCGGCCTCGGGGCGCGCTCCATCCAGGCGATCCGCGCGAGCCTCGACGCCGGGCTCGTGCGCGAGAACCAGCGCATGAACAGCAAGCTCGTCTTCCTCACCATCAGCATCGCGGGCGGTCCCTACGTCGGCCTCCTCGGGACCGTCGTCGGCGTCATGATCACCTTCGCGATCATTTCGAAGACCGGCGAGGTCGAGGTGAACTCGATCGCCCCCGGCATCGCCAGCGCCCTCCTCGCCACCGTGGCCGGGCTCGTCGTCGCGATCCCCGCCCTCTTCATCTACAGCTACCTCAGTTCCCGGATCAAGGACGCCCTCGCCGGAATGCAGGTCTTCATCGACGAGTTCGTCACCCGCATGGCCGAGCTCTACCCGCCGGCGGGCGAATCCGCTCCGCCCGCAGCCATCGGCCACGGGACCGCGGACGCCGACCCGCACCGCGCCCCCGCCCACGCTCTCAACGCCGCCCCTGGAGCGGCCCGCGACCGGACCACCGCCCCGCACGGCGACAAGCAACCCCAACCCGCCGCATCCCATGCAAGCTGACGGAGGCAAGAGCTACGACGACATCAACGTGACGCCCATGGTGGACCTCTACCTGGTGCTCCTGCTGATCTTCATCATCATGACCACCGCCGGGGTCCAGGGCATCAAGGTCGACCTGCCCAAGGGCAGCAAGCAGCCGACGGAGATCACCGGTCCGAAAGGCAAGGCGGTCACGGTCAACAACGAGGGGAAGATCTTCCTCGACACCGTGCCCGTCACCTTGGAGCAGCTCGAGCAGCGCCTCGGCGAGCACAAGGCGAAGAATCCCGACTTCCCCATCGTCGTGCGCGGCGACCGGGCCACCCAGTACCAGGGCATCATGGACGTCCTCGAAGTGATCGGCCGGCAGGGGCTCAGCAAGGTGGGCCTCGTCACCCAGCCGCCCGGAAGCTGATCCTGCGCGACGACCCAACCACCCCCGCGATCCATGATCGACGACGAAGAGGACGACCGAACCTTCCTGGAGAAACACGGCGGAAAGATCGGCCTTCTCGCCCTCCTGCTCTTGGCCGGAGGCGCCGCCTTCTGGTTCATGAACCGGAAGCCGGAGAAGCCCAAGCCGAGGCCATCGACGATGGTCGCGATCACTCCGGTGCTGCCGCCTCCGCCGCCTCCGCCTCCGCCCCCCCCTCCGAAGGAGCCGGAGCCCCAGCCCGAACCCCAGCCCATGGAACAGGAGCAGGCCTTCGAACCCGAAGTCGCTGCCGAAGAGGCCCCTCCCGAACCGCAGGACTCCGCGCCCGAACCCCTCGGCACCGGCATCACCGGCGACGGTCCGCCCGACGGCTTCGGCCTCGGCACCAAGGGCGGCGGCGGCGCTCTCGGCGGACGCATCGGCGGGATCGGCGGCGGTGGCAGCAAATACGGCGGCTATGCCGCCAAGGTCCAGTCGAGCGTGGCCAACGCGATGCGCCAGAACCCCACGACCCGGTCCGCGACGATGAGCGTCGAGGTGAAGATCTGGGCCGACTCCTTCGGCCGCATCACCCGCGCCCAGCTCGGGCGCTCCACCGGCAACCCCGATCTCGACCGCGCCGTCCGCGACGAAGTCCTCGGCAGCCTGCGCCTCCCCGAGCCGCCTCCGGCCGGAATGCCCATGCCCATCCATCTGCGGCTCACCGCGCGCAAATCCTGAACCCGACCCCGTCGAGCCACCTTTCCAACCCTCCTTCGTCCATGCTTCCGATCCCTCCAGCCGCCCGGCTCCGCATCTCGCTCGGGTCCATCGTCTGCGCCGCCCTCGCTCCCTTCTCCTTCGGTCAGGATCCGTCCGCCGAACCCGCCGAACCCGCCGACGCCGGGATGCCCTCCGCCGTCGAAGCCGCGACGAATCCCCTGCCGAACCTGCCCGCCTCCGTGGGCCCGCGCCCCGAAGCGGAGACGGAAGCCTCCGCCCCGGAGGCCGATGCGGCGGTCGAGGCCCCGGAGCCGTCTCCCGCCATGCCGGACCCGCTCGTGACGCCCTTGGAGGAACCGCCGGTGGCGGCCGACCTGGTCTCGGACGGGGCCGAACCGACGCCGACCGAGAGCGTCGTCGTCAACCTCATCAACCGCCTCGTCGAGCGCGGCGTCCTCACCCAGGGCGACGCCGCCGAACTCGTCAGCCAAGCCCAGCGCGACGCGGCCGTCGCGAGCCAGAACGCCGCCGCCGCCGCCCTCGTCGCCGCCGACGCGGCCATGGCCAGCGAGGAGGACATCGTCGTGACCCACATCCCCGCCCCGGTGAAGGACCGGCTCCGCGAGGAGATCCGGCAGGAGATCCTCGCCGACCTGCCCGTCCAGGACACCCACTTCATCGTCGCCGAAAGCGGGAAGGAAGCCGTCGTCGGCGAGCTGGCCGAGGCGCCCGCCTGGCAGAGGAACATCCGCCTCTTCGGCGACCTTCGCCTCCGCTACGACGCGACCCGCTTCCCCGACGGAAACGACAACACCGGCTCCTTCCCCGACTTCAACCGCATCAACACGGGATCGCCCTTCGACATCGCGGGCTTCGAGTTCTCGCCCCAGCTCAACGTCGACGAAAACCGCAGCCGCTTCCGCATGAGGGCGAGGGCGGGCCTCCACGCCGACATCGGCGACGGCTTCATGATCGGCCTGCGCGCCGCCACCGGAAACGACGACAGCCCGGTCAGCACCAACCAGACCCTCGGCGGCAACTTCAACAAGTATTCCCTCTGGCTCGACCAGGCCTTCGTGCGCTGGGACGGCGCCCTCGGCTCGACCGCCGTCTCCGCCTCGGCGGGCCGCTTCGAGAACCCCTTCTACAAGACCTCGGACATCATGTGGGACAACGACGTCATGTTCGACGGCCTCGCCCTCCGCGCCACGCCCGAGATCAACGAGAGCCTGGGGGCCTTCCTCACCGCCGGGGCCTTCCCCATCTTCAACTCGGGCTTCCATTTCCCGAACAACGATCCCGACAAGTTCGAAAGCGGCGACCGCTATCTCTACGGCGCCCAGGGCGGCCTCGACTTCGTCCTGACGAAGCAGGTCGAAGGCAAGTTCGCGATCGGCTACCACGACTTCGGCGGCGTCGAGGGCGAGCTGTCCGATCCCTACGTCCCCTTCGGGCCCAACGATGCCGGCAGCAACGACGAACGCCGCCCGCACTTCGCCCAGAAGGGGAACACCTACATGGCGCTGCGCAACATCGTGCCCGATCCCCTCAACAACTTCGGCACGACGAGCCAATACCAGTATTTCGGCCTCGCCTCCGAGTTCGAGATCCTCTCCTACAACGGCCGCGTCGACCTGAACTTCTGGGAGCCCTTCCAAGTCAGCCTCCTCGGCGAGTACGCGATGAACTTGGGATACGACAAGGGCGCCATCGAGCGCATCGCCCTGAACAACCGCGGCCCCATCCCCGCCGCCGGCGGCGTCGGCCCCTACGAGGGCGGCAACGTCGCCTGGAACGCCGGAGTCCAGTTCGGCAAGCCCGCCCTCGCCCAGAAGGGGGACTGGAACGCCGTGCTCGGCTACCGCTTCGTCGAGTCCGACGCCGTCCTCGACGCCTTCGCCGACTCCGACTTCGGGCTCGGCGGCACCAACGTCGAGGGCTTCACCATCGGCGCGGGCGTCGCCGTCTCGCCCAAGGTGAACGTGAACCTGCGCTGGATGGGGGCCAACGAAATCGCCGGCCCGCCGCTGAAAAGCGACATCATCATGTTCGACTTCAACCCGAAATTCTGACCCACCCCACTCCTGACATGAATGCGAATCTCCTCCGAGCCGCCGCCCTCCTCATCGCGGCCGCGGCCGCGGCGGCGATCCCGGCGACGGCCCAGGACGACCAGGCCGAAGTCGAGGCGAAACTGCGCGAATCCCTCCGCGGGACCATGCTGCAACTCCGCAACGTCGAGGCCGAGCGCGCCCGCCTCGACGCCGAGCTCCAGGCCCTGACGGCGCAGAGCGAGCGGCAGATCAAGGATCTCTCCGCCAAGCTCGAGGAGGCCCTGAGCCGGGCCGACGAGGACCGGGCCATCGCCGACAAGACCATCGCCGAGCAGGCCCGGAAGCTGGAGGCCGAGCAGGCCCGCACCGCCGCCTTCGCCGCCTCGCTGGAAAAGTGGAAGGCCTCCTACCACCAGATCGCCGACATCGCCCGCGCCAAGGAGGCCGAGCGCCTCCGCCTCCTAGACAAGTCGCTGCGCCTCGAGCACACCGTCGCCGACCGCGAGCGCCGCAACCTCGCGCTCTACGAGACCGGCAAGGAGATCCTCGAACGCTACGAGAACTACGCCTTCGGCAAGGCCCTCCTCGCCCGCGAGCCCTTCACCGGGCTCGCCAAAGTGAAGCTCGAGGAACAGGTCCAGGACTACAAGGACAAGCTCGCCGACGGCATGGTCCGCGAAGGCGAGCCCGCCGCCGCGGCACCGGCGCCGTGAACCGCGCTTCGAATGTGACGGCAAGTTCACACGCGTTCCGGTCACGGCTCCCGTTCCGGAGATAAGCCTCGTTGGAAAGCGTCCGACCGTTCCCCGACCCATCCATGACCCTTCCTGACAGAACTCTCCTTCTGGCCCTTTCGCTCTCCCTTGCGGGGGCTCTGCCGGCACCCGCGCAGGAGGCCGACGAGGCCATCGGCAGCGTGGGCGGCATGGAGGTCCGCGCCGGCGAGGTCCGGGAGAGCCTCGCCGCGCTGGACGAAGCGGAGCGCGAGGCCCTGCGCCGCGACCCCACCGCCTTTGGACAATATGTCAGGGCCATCCTCGTGCAGCGCCTCGTCCTGCGCGAAGCCCTGGCCGCGGGGTGGGACAAGAGCGCCGCCGTGGCCGAGCGGATGCGTCTGCTGCGCGACGGCGTCGTGGCCAACACCTGGCTCGAGTCCGTCGGCGCGCCGCCCGAAGGCTATCCTTCCGAGGCCGAGCTCGCGGCCGCCTACGAGGCCAACCGCGAATCCTTCCTCCAACCGAAATCCTGGCATCTTTCCCAGATCTTCGTCTCCGCCCCCCGCCCGGCGGAGGGAGAGGGCGAAGCCCCCGAGGCCGAGGCGAAGGCCAAGCGCCTCGCCAGCGCCCTGGAGGAGAACCCCGCCTCCTTCGCCACTCTGGCGGCGCAGCAGAGCGACGAGCCGAACTCGGCGGCGCAGGGCGGCGAAATCGGCTGGCTTCCCGAAGACCGCATCCACCCCGCCATCCGCGCCGTCCTGCCCGGCCTGAAGCTCGGCGAGATCTCGCCTCCGGTGCGCATGGACGACGGCTGGCATCTCGTCAGGGTCCTCGACATCCGGGAGCCGCGCATTCCCACCCTCGAGCAGATCCGCGAGCCGCTGGCCGAAAGGCTCCGGGCGGAGCGGGCCCGGTCGGGCACCGAATCCTACCTCTCCGACCTCCTCCGGGAACATCCCATCGCCATCAACGAGATGGCCTTGTCGAAGCTCCTGCCGACGGAGGCCGAATGACCCGTTCCAGATTTCAAATTCCGGATCCCCCCCCTCCCCGCCCATGACGCTCGCCGCCTTCCGCCGCCCCTGGCTCGCCGGACCTTTCGCCGCCTTCGCGACGGCTGCCCTCGTGGGGCCGGGGCCCTCCGGAGTCCGCGCGGGCGACATCCTCAGGGGCGGCGCCTCGTCCGGATCGCCGCAGCAGCGCGCCGCCGCCGTGCAGCGGACTACCGCCGCCGCCGCCGCGGCCTCACGGAAAAGCGCCCGCGACAACCTCGCCCGCACCACCCGCGCCCTGCGCTCCGTCGAGGCGATGCAGGCCGCCGCCCGCGCCTCCGCCTCGGGCAACAACGCCGGCCTCAATCCCAACGCGCCCGGCGCGAGGCTGCCGAACGTCGCCAACGGCCTGCGGCCCGGCGGACTCGAGGTCGACCCCGGCGTCGCGGGGGGCGCCGCCGTGTGGTCCGGGGCCGAGGCGCCGACCGAGAGCGCCGGGGGCGGACGCAGCACGGTCAACATCCGCCAGACCCAGCAAACCGCCCTCCTCAGCTGGAAAACCTTCAACGTGGGGCGCCAGACCACCCTGCGCTTCGACCAGCGGGCCGCCGGCGCCGACGCGAACAAGTGGATCGCCTTCAACAAGGTCAACGACCCTTCGAACGCGCCGAGCCAGATCCTCGGCTCGATCGAGGCGCCGGGGCAGGTCTACGTGCTGAACCGCAACGGCATCCTCTTCGGCGCGGGCAGCCAGGTGAACACGGGCACGCTGGTGGCCTCCTCGCTGCCCATCAACGACAACCTCGTCGCGCGGGGCCTCCTCAACAACCCCGACGCGCAGTTCCTCTTCTCCGGCCTCGATCTCCCCGCCGGCGCCCAGGGCTCGCCCGCCTTCGTGCCCGAAGCGCCCAACCCGGCCATCGGCCGCTACGGCGACATCGTCGTGCAGCGCGGCGCGACGATCTCCACTCCGACGAACTCGGCCAAGTCGGGCGGCCGCGTCATGCTCGTCGGGCCGAACGTGCGGCAAGGCGGGCGCATCCTCACCCCCGACGGCCAGACCATCCTCGCCGCCGGAATGCAGGTCGGGATCGCGGCGCATTCCGCGAACGATCCGAGCCTGCGCGGTCTCGACGTCTACGTCGGTTCGGTCGCGCCTCCGGGCGGGGGGGCCCCCGCCGGCCTCGTCGAACAAAGCGGCCTCGTCGCCGCCCCGCGCGGCAGCATCGCCCTCGCCGGCCGCGAGATCCTCCAGAACGGCGCCTTGGACAGCTCGACCTCGGTCTCGCTGAACGGACGCATCGACATCCAGGCCAGCTACGACGCCATCGGCAACGCCGCCTTCAACGCCTCCTCCGGCGTGGGCACGCCCTTCCTGCCGCAAAAAACGGGCACGGTGCGCTTCGGTCCGAAGTCCGTGGTCCGCATCCTGCCCGAGCTCCGCAGCCGCGAGACGGCGATCGGCACCCAGCTCGCCCTGCGCTCGCAGGTCAACGTGACGGGCAAGGCGATCCACCTCGGAAACGCCTCCACGATCCAGGCCCCTTCGGGCGACATCCGCCTCTCCGCCGGGGAATGGCGGCTGCTCGGCGCCGGCGGCACCAGCCCGACGGCGCGCTTCGTCCAGTCGACCGGCCAAGTCCACCTAGGCCGGAACGCCCTCGTCGACGCCTCCGGCAGCACCGGGATCGCCGCATCCATCCAGCAATACCTCCTCACCCTCGAGCTGCGCGGCGCCGAGCTGGCGAACTCCCCCCTGCAGCGCGGCAGCGGCCTCCGCAACGCCACCATCGTCGTCGACTCCCGCTTCCGGGGCAGCCACGGCGGGATCGACTGGGTCGGCACGCCCCTCGCCGACGCCACCGGCTTCGCCGGACTCGTCCAGCGCAATGTCGGGGAGCTCACCACCGCCGGAGGCAACGTCACCATCAGCGCGGGCGATTCGGTGGTGATGCAGAAAGGCTCCAGGATCGACGTCTCGGGCGGCCATCTCAATTTCAAAGGCGCCAAGGTCAGGACGACCCGGCTCCGCCTCGGCAACCGGCTCGTCGACATCAAGGACGCCACCCCGAACCGCCTCTACGACGGAATCTTCACCGGCCAGATGGCGACGACGAGCGAACGCTGGAGCGTCACCCGCATCTACGACCAGCCGCTCGCTCCGACCGGCGAGCATTGGGAAGACGGCTATCTCCACGGAGGCGACGGCGGCAGCATCGACATCGCGGCCTCGGCCATGGCGCTCGACGGCACCCTCCTGGGCAGCACCCTCGACGGTCCCCGCCAGCGGGAGATGCGTCCCGAGCTCGGCTCGCTTCGGCTCGCCTTCACCGCCCAGGACGCCGCCTATCCGAGCTTCCCCGACCATTCCCCCACCCCGCCCAAGGTGGTCTTCCGGCAGGGGGCGGCGCGGCCCCTGCACGCCGCCGACTTCTCGCTCGACGCGCTCGGCGATCCCGTCCCCCTCGCGGCGAACCGTCGCCAGAACGTCGTTCTTTCCACCGACCTGCTCGGAGCGAACGGCTTCGGGCACCTCGCCGTCGAAAACCCCGACGGAGACGTCGCCGTCCCCGCCCGGGTCGCGCTCCGGACGGCGGCGGGCGGCTCGATCAGCCTCTCCGGATCGAACCTGTCGATCGACGGACGGATCTCCGCGCCCGGAGGAAACCTCTCCTTCGCCGCGGGCAACCTTTCCCTCGCCGCCATCAATGTCGCGGAGGCCACCCGGACCAAGCCTGCTCCCGCCGCCGGCCGGGGCCGCTTCGCCCTCGGCCGGAACGCCGTGCTCGACACCTCGGGCCTGCTCCTCGACGATCGCGCCGGATCGCGCCACTGGCTTCCCGCAGTCACCGCCGGCGGCACGGTCGCCGTCGCCGGATACGACGTGCATCTCGGGAGGGGCTCGCGCGTGGACGTCTCCGGCGGCGCCTGGATCGGCCCGCGCGGACGCGTCACCTACGGCGACGCCGGTTCCATCTCCATCGAATCGGGCCGGGACCTGGCCGTCTCGGAGGTCTTCGGGGGGACGCTCTCGATGCAGGGCCAGCTCCTCGGACTTTCCGGCGGGACCGGCGGCGCCCTCTCCCTCTCCGCGCTCGCCTTCCAGATCGGCGGCGGCAACGCCCCGGCGGGGGTCACCCGGATCGACCCCGCCTTCTTCAGCCGGGGCGGCTTCGCCTCCTTCGAACTCGTCGGCATGGGGCTGCCGACCGGCGACGCGGCCTCGCCCGTCCCCGGCATCCTCGTCGCGCCCGGCACCGCCGTCCGTCCAGTGGCGCAGAGCTTGCTTGCTGTGCCCAACCCCTCCCCGAACGGCGCCCGCCTCGTCCGCATCGTCGAGCCGGAGGGACTCCGCTCCCCCGTCAGCCTCGCCTTCTCCGCCACCGGGGCGACGGACTCCTTCAACGTCGGCTTTCCCATCGTCCGGGGCGATCTCGTGATGGGGCGCGGCGCCACGATCCGCACCGACGCCCTCGGCAGCGTCGCCCTGCGCGGAGAAACCGCCGCCTTGTTCGGAACCGTCGCCGCCCCCGGAGGCCGCATCACCGTCGCCGGGGCCAATTCCTTCCCCCTCTCCGGCGAAGCCCTCGCCACCGTCCACATCGGGAGCCAGGCCCACCTTTCCACCGCCGGGAGCGCCGTGATCCGCCCGGGGCGCAACGGCTGGAGGGAAGGCCTCGTCACCGCCGGCGGCACCCTCTCGATCTCGGGCAACCTCGTCGCCGAGCGCGGCGCGGTGCTCGACGTCTCCGGGGCCGCCGGAACGCTCGACCAGCCCGCCACCTACCGCGCGGTGAATGCGCAGCCTCTTCTTGGCCTCGCCGGGCAGCGGCATGTCCCGGTCCGCTACGCGACCAACGGCGGCGCCATCCATCTGAGCGGAGGGCAGATGCTCTATTCCGACGCCACCCTCCTGGGCCACGCCGGAGGACGCTCGGCCGTCGGAGGCGCCCTCAACGTCTCCTCGGGGCGCTTCGTCGCTCCGGGCACGCCCTACACCTCGACGGAGGCGAATCTCGTCGTGCAGCAAAGCGGGGATCTCCTCTCCGGCCCGCCGCAGCGCTACGGCATCGGACTCGGCGTCCGGGATGCCTCGGGCACCGCCCAGCCGGGCATCGGGCGCTTCGTCGCCGACGACTTCAACGGCCGCGGCTTCGCCTCGCTCTCGCTGGGAGGCAACGTCCGCTTCGACGGCCCGGTCCGCCTGGAGGCCGGGGCGAGCCTCCGCGTCGCCAGCGGGGGCGTGCTCTACGCCAACGACCTCGTCACGCTGGCCGCCCCCTACGTCTCGCTCGGCCAGGCCTTCCGCCCCCCCGCCCTCGCCACGGACCAGATCGTGCCCTACACCCAGACCGACGCCGCCGGGGTCTCTTCGCCCTACTTCTTCGCCCCCGAGCACGGCGCGGGACGCCTCGTCGTCCGCGCCGGGACCATCGACCTCGGCAACCTCTCGCTCCACGGCATCGGCAGGGCGGAACTCCTCGCCCCGAGCGGCGATGTCCGGGGCAACGGCACTCTCCAGATCGCCGGGAGCCTCGTCATGCAGGCCGGGCAGGTCTACCCGACGACCCTCGCCGCCTTCAACGTCTTCGCCTACGACTCCGCCGCCGGCCATGGCAGCGTGACCCTCCTCGGCGGCGCAAGGCGGCCCTCGCCGCTTTCCGCCGGAGGGCGGCTCTCCATCCAAGCGAGCGAGATCGTGCAGAACGGCACGCTCAAGGCCCCCATCGGCACCATCCAGCTCGGCTGGGACGGCAGCGGCGCCGCTCCGGCGAACCCCATCGCGGGCGCCGGCGTCGCCGCGCCCATCGCCCAACGCCTCTCTCTCGGGGCCGGCAGCGTCACCTCCGTCTCGGGCCTCGACCTCCGGGACGGAAGCCCCCTCCTGATCCCCTACGGCGTCAGCTTCGACGGCAACACCTGGATCGATCCCGCCGGAAACGACATCACCGTCGGCGGGCTCCCCGCGAAGACCGTCCACCTCTCCGCCGGCACCGTGACCTCCGCCGCCGGTTCCATCATCGACACCCGCGGCGGCGGCGACCTCCTCGCCTACCGTTGGATCGAGGGCAACGGCGGCGCCCGGGACCTCCTCGCGTCGGATTCCGTCTTCGCCGTCCTCCCCGGCTACGGCTTCGACTACGCCCCCCACGCCCCCTTCAACTCCGCCACGGCGCTCCAGGGCGAAGCCGGCTACGCGAACCCGAATCTGAAAGTCGGCGACCGCATCGCCCTCGGCGCGAGCGGCGACCTCCCCGCCGGCACCTACACGCTCCTACCCGCGCGCTACGCCCTGCTGCCCGGCGCCGTCCTCGTCACTCCGCTGGGCGGTGCGCCCGTCGGATCGCACCGTCTGGAGGACGGCGCCAGCATCGTCTCGGGCTACCGCTTCAACGACCTCGACCCGGACCGAGCCGGACGGACCGCGATGCAGCGCTTCGAAATCGCCCCCTCGGACACCGTCCGCGAGCGCGCCGAATACGCCACCATCCGGGCGAACTCCTTCCTCCGGCGCGCCGCCTCCTCCCGCGGGTTCAACGTGCCCCGGCTGCCCATCGACTCGGGCCACCTCGTCTTCTCCGCCACGCATTCGATGGCGCTCGCCGGCGACGTTCTTTCGACCCCGCCGCCCGGGGGACGCGGCTCCATGATCGACATCGCCAGCCCCGGCGACATCCTCGTCAACCGGGACGGAAGCGGCGGCGGCGCCGGGACCCTCGTCCTCGCCGCGTCCCTGCTCAACCGCTTCAACGCGGAGAGCCTCCTCCTCGGCGGCCGCCGCAGCTTCGAGAACGGCGCCTACTCCGTGGCCGTCAGCGCCGCGAACCTCACGGTCGACAACGCGGGCTCGCCCCTGCGGGGCAAGGACATCGTCCTCGTCGCGAACCAGACCCTCTCCCTCCGCGACGGCGCCTCCATCGAGGGCGTCGGCAACGCGAAGCTCGATCCGCTCGTGCTCGGCGACGCGGACACGCCCGGCAGCGGCGACGGCACCCTCCTCCGCGCGAGCGGCAGCCCGAACGCCCCGACGACCCGGCTGGGAGTCGGCAGCTCGACGGCCCCCCGCATGAACCTCGGGGCCAACGTGCTCGTCTCCGGGGGCAGCGTCACCATCGACTCCACCCACGGCACCTTTCTCGACCCCAGCGCCCGCCTCCTCGCCCCCGTCCTCTCGCTCAACAGCGGACAGATCAGCATCCGCCTGAACCAAGCCGGGGTTCTCCAGCCCACCGACGGGCTGATCCTCTCCGGCGAAGCGCTCCAAACCATCC
>CAYMMC010000013.1:0-17868 GCA_964391125.1 uncultured Akkermansia sp. | reverse complement strand
AGGCGGGCATCGCGGAGCTCGCGAGGATGCCGATGATCGCGATGACGACCAACAGCTCGATCAGGGTGAAGGCACCCCGCAGTTTGCTGTTCACTTTCATGGTGTGGTTTTTTGCTATGTTTGGTTTATGATGCGCCCGAAGGCCTATTTAGTGCTGGAGATGACATCGTAAATACCGTCTCCGCCACGAGGATGGCATTTTCCACCGCGCCCGACAAGAAAAATCGGGAACATCCCCTGCAATTTTCGTAAAACGCCCCATGAGCGCTCCCATTCCCCTGGAGGACCTCTTCGAGGACATCGTCGCCAAATCCATGCGGGGGCGGCAGATCTCCGAGACGGAGCTCGCGGCGCGCACCGGAGTCCCCCACGACGTCCTCGCCCGCCTCTGCCGGGGCGAATTCTGCGACGAAGCCGCGCTCGCCAAGGTCGCCTCGGCCCTTTCCCTGGATCCGCGCACCCTTGCGATGTCCGCCTCGCGGGCCTGGAGCCCCCGTCCCGCCTCCCTCGAGGGCCTTGAATCGTTCAATCTGCCCTACCGGGACATGAGGGTGAACGCCTTCCTCGTCTGGGACCCTGCGACGAAGGCGGCGGCCTTCTTCGACACCGCGACCGACGCCGCGCCCCTCCTGGCGCGCGCGGAGGCGCTGGGCCTGCGCGTCGAATCCATCTTCCTGACCCACACCCACAACGACCACGTCGCCGCCCTCGAGGCGCTCCGCGCCGCCCTCCCTGCGGCGGCGGCCTTCTCCAACCGGGCCGAGCCCTGGCCGGGGACGGAGACTTTCGCCGAAGGCGCCGAATTCCGCATCGGCTCGCTGCGCGTGTCCACCCGGACCACCAGCGGCCATTCGCCCGGCGGCACCACCTACGTCGTGGAGGGGCTCGCCCGCCCCCTCGCCCTGGTCGGCGACGCGATCTTCGCCGGGTCGATGGGCGGAGGCATGGTCTCCTTCGCCGACGCCTGGAGGAACAACTTCGAGAAGATCCTGACCCTGCCCGACGAGACCGTGATCTGTCCCGGCCACGGCCCGCTCACCTCGGTCGGCGAGGAGAAACGGCACAATCCCTTCTTCGCCGCCGAGTTCGCATGACGTCCTCCCCCCCCGACCTCGTCCTCGCCTCGGGCTCCCCGCGCCGCCGCGACCTCCTCGCCGAGGCGGGCTACGCCTTCCGCGTCGAGAATCCCGGCATCGAGGAGAACGAAGACACCCGCTTGCCGATCCGCCATCTCACTGCGGAGAACGCGCGGAGCAAGGCCGTCGCCGTGGCGATGCGGCATCCCGACGCCGTCGTCCTCGCCGCGGACACCCTCGTGCTGCTCGGGGACACGGTGCTCAGCAAGCCGGCGGACCGCGCCGACGCGGTCCGCATGCTCGCCGCCCTGAACGGTCGCTCCCACGAAGTCTTCACCGCCGTGGCGATCCGCCGCGGCCGCTCCGGCGAGGAGGCCGCCCTGACCGTCACCACCGCCGTCCATTTCAAGCGGCTCACCGAGGCGGAGCTGGCCGACTACCATTCGCGCATCGACCCCATGGACAAGGCCGGCGCCTACGCCGCCCAGGAGCACGGCGAGCTCGTCATCGAGCGCATCGAGGGCTCCATGAGCAACGTGATCGGCCTGCCCATGGACGAAGTGGCGACCGTCCTGCGGGAGCGCTTCGGGATCATTCCGGAGCCGGCCCTTCGATGAAGAGCGTCCCGGCGCGGCGGCGCACCCGGAGCCCTCCCGGCAGGCTCGCCCGGGCCGGCCGGGAATCCGAGAGCAGGACCTCCGCCGCCCGCTCCACCTCGGCGAGACCGCAGTCGGGCACGCCCGATTCCCGCAGCCAGGCGAGAAGCAGGCGGTTCCGCCGCGCTGCCGGGAAGGATCGCAAGACCGCGACCTCCAGTCCGTCCCCCTCCCCTTGGCGCGGCAGCGCGCCGAGCATTTCCACCGCCCAGGCCTCGTCGAGGGCGGCCAGGGCCGAGGCCCGCAGCACGGCGCCACGCACCTCCCGGCCGAAGACTGCCTCGATCTCCGGGAGGAGACGGTGGCGGACGCGGTTGCGCAAGGCGAAGGCGGAGGCGTTGCTGGCGTCCTCCCGCCAGGCGACTCCGTGCGCGTGCGCATAGGCCGCGATCGCCTCGCGCGGGACCTTCAGAAGGGGCCGCAGCAGGGTCAGCTCGATCCCCTCGACCTGCCGGAGCGACTCCTCCGCCATGCCTGCGAGGCCGCGCGCCCCGGCGCCCCGGAAGAGGCGCATCAGCACCGTCTCGACCTGGTCGTCGGCGTGATGGGCGAGAAAGACGCGGGGGCGCCCCGTCTCCCGGGCGACGGCGGCGATGGCGCGGTAGCGCAGTTCGCGTGCGGCCGTCTCCAGCGAGCAGCGGCGCTCCGCCGCGAAGTCCGCCACCGCGACGCGGCGGCTTTCGCAGAGCGTGCCGAGACGCGCTGCCCCGGCTCCGCCAAACTCGGCGTCCGCCGCCGAGTCCGCGCCGCGAAGGCCGTGGTCGACATGCACGACCACGAGATCGCCGTATCCCGCAGCTCGGAGGGCGTGCCAGAGCGCCATCGAGTCCATCCCCCCCGAGACCGCGACGAGAGCGGGGCGCGAGGCATCCTCCCGACCGGCGAGCGCCGCGGGCACTGCCTCCGCCGTCCTTGGCCAGCCTCCCTTGATGCGCCCACTCAACAGGGCCGGCCGCACGAGTCAAGCCCCTTCGCTCCCTTCCCCGCCGGAGTTCCATGCGATCGAGCCAGAACATCTTCTCAAACTCGATTCTCAAATCTGCCAATTTTCCAGTATTTTCAAATTTTGCTCATTTCAGCATTGAGCAAGCAGTCGGAATTGATATAATCTGCGTCCTTGCCGCGCAATTTTGCGAGGCGAACCGCTCATGAGACTTTCCTGGAACCGCCTCGCCCTCGCCGTCGGAGCTTTCATCCTCGCGTTGACCATGATCGACGGCATTTCGAAGATGCAGGAGAGCGCCGCGTCGGACTTCGGATTCGGCCACGGCCCTCTCGTCGCCGCCGACAGCGCCGTGGCGCTGCTCCTCGTCGGTCTCGTCTTCGGCATGGTGCTGGGCATCGCCCTGTTCTTCGGCTACCTTGTTTGGCGCGAGAGGCGCTGCACCGAGCAGCCGCCGGACGAAGTCGCCCTTCTTCTGGAAGAGGTCGCGGAGGAGGAGAGGCGCAGCGCCTTCCACCGAGATCGCGAAGACGGCTCCGAGGAGGAGCCGGCCGAAACGCTCGACCCGTGGGAGCGTCCCGCCGACTGGTGGCGGCGGACGGACGAGGATTGAGAGGGCGAAGAGGATCTGCGCGGCCACACTTGGCGTCATCCTCCCGCGCCGCAGCGATGCGGGCCGCCGCTTGGGCCAGGCCCTGGCCGAAACCGTCGGTCCCGCCCAAAGGCCGCTCCGGCGCCCGCGAGCGCCCGGCGGCCTCAATCCAAGAACTTCCCCGGATTCAAGATCCCCTTGGGATCGAGGACGGCCTTGAGCCTCCGGTGGACGTCCGCCGCCACGGGCGAGACGGCGTCGGCGAACCAGCGCTTCTTCGCCAGCCCGACGCCGTGCTCGCCGGTGATCTGGCCGTCGTTGGCGATGACCCATTTGAAGAGCCGGTCGAGGGCGGCGTCGGCCTTGGTCCGTTCGGCGGCGTCGGTCTCGTAGTCCCTCACCATCAGGTTGGTGTGGATGTTGCCGTCCCCGGCGTGACCGAAGCAGGCGATGGGGATGCCGGTGTCCCGCTCCAGCTCGCGGGCGAAGCGGACCAGCTCGACGAGCTTGGACCGCGGCACGACGATGTCCTCGTTCAGCTTGATCAGGCCGGTGGCGCGGAGGGAGTAGGAGAATTCGCGGCGCAGCCGCCAGATCGCCTCGCAGGACTCCGGGTCGCGGGCCTCCTCGACGGAGACGGGGCCGAGGGTTTCGACGAGCCGACGCAGCCCGGCCAGATCCTGCAAAATGGTGCCGCGCCGCCCGTCGAGTTCGACGATGAGGTGGGCGTCGCCGTCGGGCAGCATCTCGGGTCCCAGGTAGTCGCGGGCCGCCTGCAGGGTGAAGCCGTCGGTGATCTCGAGGCCGGAGGGCTGCCAGCCATGGTCCAGGATCGCCTGCACCGCCGCCGCCGCCGTCTCGAAGTCGGGAAAAGTCGCGGTGAGCATGGCCCGTGCCTCGGGATGGGGGATCAGCCGCAGGGTCGCCTTCGTGATCACGCCGAGGAGCCCTTCGGACCCGACGAACATGCCGATGAGGTCGAGGCCGGTCTTGTTCTTGTGGCAGCGCCCGCCGGTCCGCAGCACCTGCCCGTCGGGGAGGACGACTTCGAGGCCGAGGACGTAGTGCCGGGTGACGCCGTATTTCACGCAGCGCGGCCCTCCCGCGTTCGTCGCGAGGGTGCCGCCGACGGAGCATTCCTTGAGGCTGGCCGGGTCGGGCGGATAGTACCAGCCGAGCCGCCGGGCCGCCTCCTGCAGGTCGTCGAGGATCAGCCCCGGCTCGACCACGGCGACGCCGTCGGCGGGGTTCAGCTCGAGGAGACGGTCCATCTTGCGCACGGAAAGGAGGATGCCGCCCCTCGCCGGGACGCAGCCGCCCACGTAGCCGTGCCCCGCCCCCCGGGTGGTCACCGCGATCCCATGCCCGTTGGCGTAGCGCAGCGCCGCCACGACCTCGTCGCGGCAGGTCGCCTCGACCACCGCGTCGGGCAGGGCCGAGGCGTGCCAGCGGTCGGTGCCGAATTCGCGACGCCGCGTCTCCTCGGTCACGACGCGCTCCGCGCCGACCGCCGCCACCAGCCCCGGCAGCCAGGCCGGCGCCGCTTCCTCCTTCACCCTGTCGTCAACCATGCCCATGCTTTCGGGAGGAAGACGATAGCGCCGACCACCGCCGCCGCAACCGCCGCGATGAGGACGCCGCCGGCCGCCGCGTCCTTGGCCATGCCGACGCCCCGGTCCGCTTCGGGATGGACCGCGTCGGCGAGGTACTCCAGGGCGGTGTTGAAGACCTCGGCGACGAAGACCAGAGCGACGCTGAGCAGCACCGCCGCCCATTCGCCCGCGCTGATCCGGAAGGCGAAGCCCGCCGCCGCCACGAGCAGGGCGACGACCGCGTGGATGCGGAAGTTCCATTCCGTCCGCAGCACCGCGACGAAGCCGCGCCCGGCGTCGACGAAGCTCTGCATCCCGCGATAACGACCTGGCCCGCTTCTCATAATTCGCTTGGATCGATGGGAAATTCTGATACACCTAGGGCTCCGTCACCGCATTCACCCGACTCCGAACATGACCAAGAAACCCGCGAAGAAGTCCGTTTCGAAAACCTCCTCCGCGAAAGCGCGCGTCGGCTTCGTGGGCGTCGGGCGCATGGGCGCGAACATGGCCCGCCGCCTCCACGATCTCAAATACAAAGTCGCCGCCGTCTACGACGTGAACGCCGCGGCCGCCGAGGCCCTCGCGGCGGAACTGGGCGCGAACGCCTGCCGGAAGCTCGCCGAGGTGACCGCGCATTGCGACGTCGTCTTCACCGTCGTGACCGACGACGCGGCGATGAAGAAGATCTTCCTGGGCAAGCGCGACAACCTCCTCGAGGGCGCCGCCGGGCGCACCTTCGTCAACTGCGCCACGCTCAGCCCCGGCATCCAGCAGAAGGTCGCCGAGGCGGCCCGGCAGGCCGGGGCCGACACCATCGAGGCCTGCATGGCGAGCAGCATCAGCCACGCCCGCAACGGCCAGCTCTACCTGATGGTCGGCGCGGACAAGGCCGTCTTCGAGAGGAATCTCAAGCTGCTCCAGGACCTGTCCGTGAGCCTGCGCCACATCGGCGAGGTCGGCAAGGCGGCCGAGGTGAAGGCGCTCGTCAACATGGTGATGAACATCAACACCGCCGGCCTCGCCGAGGGGCTCGGCCTCGCCGCCGCGCTGGGGCACGACCTCGGGATGATCCGCGAAGTCTTCTCCCAGACCGGGGCGAACTCCCGGGTGCTGGAGACCGACGCCGCCGACATGGTGGACCGGGAGCACGACTGCTGGTTCTCCGCCGAGCACGCCGCCAAGGACTCCGGCATCGCCGCCGGCTTGGCCAAGTCGGTCAAGCTGGACCTGCCCCTGAACCGGACCACCAAGGCCCAATACGACCGCATGGTCGAGCTCGGCATCGGCGGTCTCGACAAGTCCGGCATCGCCGAGCTGACCTTCCCCGGCCGCGCCGGAACCACGAAGAAAAAAGGGGGGAAGAAGAAGGGCAAGTGACCGACGCCCCGGCGTCCGCAGCCCGATCCCAAGCAGCGCGAAAGCCGAGGCCCTCGTCCCATGGGACGAGGGCCGGAAGCCGCGCGGCGGGCGAGACTTCGTCTCCCGCGCCGCCCAATTCGTCCCTTCCCCGTAAAACGAGCTAAGAAACGGTCCGCCGCCGCCGTTCCACGAACGTGGAAAGAGCCGCTCTTCTTTCAGGGAACGAATGGAATCCTGAAGAAAGCCCTGTTATCCCAATAACGAAATTTCTAGTATTTACAAACAATCTGCCTTATCCTGTGGCCATCCCAGAGCGGGAACGTTGACTTTCCGGCAAAAGCCACTAAGAACAGGACGAGGTTCGCTCCCATGCAAATCATCCAAGCTTCCATCCGGTTCGCCGCTCTGCCGCTCGTCTCCGCAGGCTTCCTTCCGTTTGCGAGCTGCACCGGAACGACTTCCAACCTCGCCGCTCTGACGCGCCAGAACACCGCCGCCGTCGCCAAAATCGCGGAGGAGGAACCGGAGCCGGACGCCGAAACCGCACCAGCGGAAGCCCCGGCGGGAGAAGCGGCGGTCGCCGACGGCGGAACGCCCTCCGCCTCCCCCCTCCCCCCGCTGACTCCGGTTCCGGCCAGCCTCGTCGTCGGCGCCTCCGACGCTCCCGCGCTGCGGGCGCCCGCCGATCCCGTCGCCATTCCCAAGCCGGAGCCGACGACCCCGCCCGCCACCCTCGCTTCCGTTCCCCGCACCCCCGTGGCGAACCGGCCGACCAACCAGATCATGATGGTCCGCACCACCGCCTACACCCACAGCGAGTCGGACCATCTCAAATACGGTCGCAAGAGCGCCGCCGGAACCACTCTCCAATATGGCTCCCAAGTCCGCAGCGCCGCCGCCGACTGGTCGAAGTATCCTCTCGGCACCCGCTTCAAGATCGAGGGCATGCCCTACGAATACGTCGTCGACGACTACGGCAGCGCCCTCGTCGGCACCGAGACCATCGACATCTACAAGCCGGAAAAGGGGACGATGAACCACTGGGGCGTCCGCAACGTGCCCATCCGCGTGCTGGAATGGGGTTCCTTCGAGGAAAGCCGCAAGATCCTCGACGGCCGCAAGCACGTCCGCCACGCCGACCACGTCCGCAAGATGCTGAACGAGATCGAGAAGAAGGCCCGCAGCGGCTACGCCACCCCCGGGAACGGCCGCAACGCCTGACGGGGCGGAGGCCCCGGTCGCGATGACGAAAGCGGAGCGCTGCGCCTTCATCTCGGAACGTCTCGAGGAGCTCTACCCCGAGACGCCCATTCCCCTCGACCATCGCGACCCCTACACGCTGCTCGTCGCGGTGCTGCTCTCGGCCCAATGCACCGACGAGCGGGTCAACCGGATCACGCCGGCCCTGTTCGCCCTCGCCGACACCCCCGAGGAGATGGCCGAACTGCCGGTCGAGACGATCCGCGAGGTCATCAAGCCCTGCGGCCTCTCCCCGCGCAAGTCGGCGGCCATCTCCGAACTCTCCAAGATCCTCGTCGCCCGCCACGGCGGCCGGGTGCCCGCGGACTTCGACGCCCTGGAGGCGCTGCCCGGAGTCGGACACAAGACCGCCTCCGTGGTCATGAGCCAGGCCTTCGGCGTGCCCGCCTTCCCGGTGGACACCCACATCCACCGCCTGGCCCAGCGGTGGGGGCTGACGAACGGGCGGAACGTCGAGCAGACCGAGCGAGATCTGAAGCGCGCCTTCCCCGAGAGCCAGTGGAACGCCCTGCACCTCCGCATCATCTTCTACGGGCGCGAGCACTGCACCGCGCGCGGCTGCGACGGCACCGTCTGCGAGATCTGCCGCACGCTCTTCCCGGCAAGGAAGAAGCCGGTGAAGACGCGGAAATAGCGCCAGGACCGCCTTCCGTCGCCCGATTGCGACATTGTCACATGAATTCATTTGCATTGTTGTGCATATGAGAAAACTTCGCGCATTCCCGCTCCATGAAGTCTTTTCCCCTCCCCCTCGTCGCCGCCTCGATCCTGCTTGCCGGCCTTCCGACGATCACGCAGGCGACGCCCAGCGGACTGAACAACATCCCCACCGCGGACATCGTGCCTCACCGCACCGTCGCGGTGCAGGTCTTCGACACGGTCGGGGCGGGCCCGCACGACTTCTGGAGCGGCTTCAAGACCGGCTGGCAGTTCCCCGAGCTCGGACTCGACCTGGAGTGGGGGCTGGACAGCCATCTCGCACCCGAGCCCGCCGGACCGCTCCTTTTCCAAACCAAGGTGGGCTTCGAGCCCTGGAAGGACGGCGCCGTCGCCCTGGGGGTCGCCGGCGTGGCCTTGACCGACACGGCCCGGTCGGGCGATCCCTTCAGCTACGCCATCCTCAGCCAGAACGTGGCGTTCGCCCGCCTCCACCTCGGCTACGGACTCCAGACGGGCGGGAACACCGTGCTCCTCGGCATCGACCGCGACGTGACCTTCCTGGAGCGGAACCTCAACCTCAATGCCGACCTCGTGCAGACCGGCGACGGCGACGGATGGCTGCCCGCCCTGGGGCTGAAATACGCCTTGACCGAGAACGTCGTCTTTGAATCCTGGACCAACCTGCCCGACGAAGGCTCCGCCAGCGTCATGCTGAAGCTGAACTTCGTCTTCACCTACTGACCCGAACCTCCACCCGACACCCCCACTCCAATGAAACCCGCCCGACTCCTCCCGATCCTCCTCCTCGCCCTGCTGCTCGCCGCCCCGACCGTCCGCGCCGACATCGGCATCGTCTCGCCCGCCGAGGCGAAGCGGCTCATCGAGGACGCCGATCCGGCCAAGCGGCCCGTCGTCATCGACACGCGGGGCGGCTACAAGGACTATTTCCGCGGCCACTTGCCCACCGCCCACCACCTCAACTTCGACACCCTGCGCGGCACCGACTCGGCCGTGCCGGTGCAATACCTGCCCGACGACCTCACCGCCGCCCTGCTCGTCCGCGCCGGGGCGGACAAGGACCGCCTCCACCTCGTCTACGCCACCGGCGAGGAGCTGCCCAACGACGAGATCCTCAGCGCCACCATGGTGGCCCACGTCCTGGAGAAGTTCGGCATCGAGCAAATCCGCATCGTCGACGGCGGCCTCGCCGACTGGGCCGCCGCCGGCTTCGCCACGGCGCAGGAGTACTTCGGCAATCCCGCCGGCAAGCTGCCCGCCGAAACCCGCCCCGAGATCGCCGCCGACATCGACGACGTCCTCGCCGCGAAGGACCGCGAAGACGTCGTCCTCGTCGACGCCAGACCCCCCAACGAGTATGCGGGGGACGACGACATCTGGCTGCGCAAGGGCCACATCCCCGGCGCGGTCGGCTTCCACTGGGCCAAGCTGATGCACGCCGACAACACCCACCGCTTCCGCCCCGTCTCGGAGGTGAAGCCCGAGCTGGAGGCCGCCGGAATCACCCCTGACAAAACCATCATCGCCTACTGCGGCACCTCCCGCGAGGGCAGCCTGCTGCGCTTCTACCTCAAGCACCTCGCCGGCTATCCCAAGGTCGTCCTCTACGAAGGCGCCTGGAAGGAGTACGTCTGGCTGAAGGACCAGTCCCTGCCCGCCGAGACCGGCGACGGTCGCTGACGAATTGTTTCCGGGAAGCACTGGACAAGGCGCACCATCCTTGCCACCGTTGGCCATGGCAAACCTCCTCGACCAACTCAAGCAGCACACCGTCGTCGTCGCCGACACCGGCGATTTCGAATCGATGCGGGCCTACCGCCCCCAGGACGCGACCACGAACCCCTCCCTCATCCTCAAGGCCGCCCAGCAGGAGGCCTACGCGCCCCTCGTGGACCGCGCCGTGGCCGACCTGAAGTCCTCGCCCCTCTCCGGCGAGGCCCTCGTCTCGGCCGTCATCGACCGCGTCCTCGTCGCCTTCGGCAAGGAAATCCTCGGCATCGTTCCCGGGCGGGTCTCCACCGAGGTGGACGCGCGCCTTTCCTTCGACACCGAGGGAACCGTGGCCAAGGCCCGCGAGATCATCCGCCTCTACGAGGCCGACGGCGTCCCTCGCGAGCGCATCCTGATCAAGATCGCCTCCACTTGGGAAGGCATCCGCGCCGCCTCCATCCTTGAGAAGGAGGGCATCCACTGCAACCTGACCCTGATGTTCTCCCTCGCCCAGGCGGTCGCCTGCGCCGAGGGCGGCATCACCCTGATCTCGCCCTTCGTCGGCCGCATCTACGACTGGTTCAAGAAGAGCACCGGGCAGGAATACAGCGGGGCCGACGACCCCGGGGTGCAGTCGGTGCGCCGCATCTACGACTACTACCGCCAGTTCGGCTATCCCGTCGAAGTGATGGGGGCAAGCTTCCGCAACGCGGGACAGATCCTCGAGCTGGCGGGCTGCGACCTCCTCACCATCGGCCCCGGACTGCTGGCGGAGCTTCAGTCCACCGAGGGCACGGTCGAGCGCAAGCTCTCCCCCGAACTCGCCGCCGCCGAACCCCAGGAGCGGCTCGAGCTCGACGAGAAGACCTTCCGCTTCCTCCTCAACGAGGACGCCATGGCCACGGAGAAGACCGCCGAGGGCATCCGCCTCTTCGCCGCCGACATCGTCAAGATGGAGTCGCTGGTGACCGGGAAGCTCTGAGAGCCCACCGACCGGCCCGCGCCGGCCCCCGGCGCGCCCGCCGTCTCCCGAATTCGACGGGTCCGCGCCACCGCGCCGCTTGACCGCAAGCGGCGATTTTGGGACACTGGCGGCGCGATGAAACGCGACTCCGCCAACCGGCTCCTGCACCTCGCGGCTCCCGCGATGATCGCGGTGCTGTCGGCCTGCCCCGCGCCCGGTTCGGAGCCGATCGATTTCGAACGCGAGATCCGTCCCCTCCTGGCGGAGAAATGCACCCTCTGCCACGGTCCCGACGAATCCAAGGGCGGGCTGCGGCTCACCGGCATCGAGCCGGCCACCGCCGTGCTCGACTCGGGCCGCCGGGGAATCGTCCCGGGCGAGCCCGAGGGATCCGAGGTCCTCGCCCGGGTGAGCACGGACAATGCCGACGAGCGCATGCCGCCGCCCGGCAAGGGCACCCCTTTGAGCGCCGACGAAGCCGCCAAGCTGGAGCGCTGGATCGCCGGGGGCGCCGTCTGGCCGAAGCACTGGGCCTTCGCTCCGCTGCGCCGGCCCGCCCCACCGGCCGGGACCACCGGAGCGCAGCATCCCATCGACGCCTTCGTCCTCGCCCGCCTCGGGGCGGAGGGCGTCGCCCCCTCTCCTCAAGCCGACGCATCCACCCTGATCCGGCGGCTTTTCTGCGACCTCGTCGGTCTGCCGCCGAGCCCGGCGCAAATCGCCGTCCACCGCGAGACGATCGAGGCGAACCCCGACGCGGGCCTGGTCGGTCTCGTCGACGAGCTTCTCGCCAGCCCGGCCTTCGGGGAGCGCTGGGGGCGCCACTGGCTCGACCGGGCCCGCTACGCCGACAGCGACGGCTTCGAGAAGGACAACCACCGCCCCGACGCCTGGCGCTACCGCGACTGGGTCATCTCCGCCATCAACGCCGACCTGCCCATCGACCGCTTCACCATCGAGCAGTTCGCCGGCGACCTGCTGGAGGATCCCACGCCCGACCAGATCCTCGCCACGGCCTTCCATCGCCAGACCCTGACAAACACCGAAGGCGGCGTGGACAAGGAGCAGTGGCGCGTCGCCGCGGTGATGGACCGCGTCGAGACGATGGGCTCCGTCTGGCTGGGCCTGACCCTCGGATGCGCCCGCTGCCATACCCACAAATACGACGAGATCACCCAGCGGGAATACTACCAGCTCTTCGCCTACTTCAACAACGCCGACGAAGTGAACGCGAAGGTCCCCCGCTCCCCCGAAGCCTGGGCGGACTACGAGAGCGTCCGCGCGGCGCACGAGGCGGCCGAACGCCTCCTCGACGAGAAGCTGGCGGCGGCGCGCGCCGAACTCGAGACCCGGCTCGACGAATGGGAGGCGCGGCTGTCGCAGGCTCTCGACGCCGCCCGCGCCGCGGACGCCCCTGTCCTCGTCCCCCTGAAGATCGAAGGCTTCGCCGCGCCGAAAGGAGTCCAGTTCTCGCTGGAATCGGACGGCTCCCTCGTCGTCGGTGGAGAGAACCCCTCCGCCGCGACCTACACCGTCACCGCCACCCTCCCCGCCGAACGCGTCACCGGCCTGCGCCTCGAAGCCCTGCCCGACCCCAGCCTCGGCCGGAACGGGCCGGGACGGGCGGAGCACGGCAACTTCGTCCTCAACCGCCTCGAGATCTCCGTGAAGGGCCTCGGTCCCGTGCTCCTCGGTGACGCGGCGGCGGACTACTCGCAGGAGCATTGGGACGTGCGCGGCGCCCTCGACGGAAACGTCGCGGCGGGCAGGGACGGCAGCGGCTGGGCCGTCGGCGGCGCCACCGGCAGCCCCCATCACGCCGACTTCGGCTTCATCGAGCCCGTCGCCCTGCCCGAAGCCGGGCAGATCGTCCTGACATTGTCTCAAAACTACGGCGGCAGGCATACCCTGGGCCGCTTCCGCCTTCACGCCATCGTCTCCCCCACGGTGCTCGCCGTGCCCGGACCGGTCCGCGAAATCCTCGCGACGCCCGCCGATCGGCGCGGCGCCGGCTGGCGCGGCATCCTCGCCCGCCACGTCGAGCGCCTCGACGCCGGGACCAAGCCAGTCCTCGCCGAAGCCGCCGCCCACGCCGCGAAGCGTCCCGCCGCCCCCGAGATGGAGGTGCGCGTCGTCGGAGAGCGGAGGCGCGACCGCCGCGCCACCCACGTGCTCCGTCGCGGCGAGTTCAAGGAACCCCTCGACGCGGTGCTCCCCGGCGCCCTTTCCGCGCTGCCGCCCGTGCGGCACCGACGCACCGAGGGGGACCGCCTCGACCTCGCCCGCTGGCTCGTCGACGGAGAGAACCCCCTGCCCCCCCGCGTCCTCGCCAACGACATCTGGATGCAGCTTTTCGGCGAGGGGCTCGTGCCCACGCCCGAGGATTTCGGCGTGCGCGGCGACCGCCCCACCCATCCCGAGCTGCTCGACTGGCTCGCGGCCGAGCTCGTCGCCTCGGGATGGTCGCGCAAGTCGCTCATCCGCTCCATCGTCCTGTCGAACACCTACCGCCAGCGCTCCGACCACCGTCCCGAGCTCTCCGAGCGCGATCCGAAGAACGCGCTGCTCGCCCGGCAGAACCGCTTCCGCGTCGAAGCCGAAATCGTCCGCGACCTCTCCCTCGCCGCCGCCGGCCTGCTCTCGCCGAAGGTGGGCGGCCCCAGCGTCTTCCCGCCCATCCCCGACGGCGTCGCCGACGTGAACTACAACTCCGCCTTCAAATGGCGCACGAGCGAGGGCGAGGACCGCTACCGCCGCGGCATGTACACCTACTTCAAGCGCACCGCGCCGCATCCCTCCCTCGTCACCTTCGACTGCCCCGACTCCAACGTCACCGCAGCGAGGCGGGCGCGCTCGAACACCCCGCTCGCCGCCCTCGTCACCCTGAACAGCGACGCCTTCGCCGAAGCCGCCCAAGGTCTGGCCCGCCGCGTCCTGGCGGAACGGCCTGCGGGCGGCGACGCGGAGCGGATCGGATACGCCTTCCGACTTTGCCTCGCCCGCGATCCCAGCGACTTCGAGCGAGACCGGCTCGTCCGCCTGCTGGGGGATTCCCGGGCCTGGTACGGCGGACGCGAGACCGCCGCCGCCGCCTTGGCCGGACCGGGGCGACCGGACGGCCTCGCAGCCGTCGAGGCTGCCGCATGGACCGCGACGCTGCGGGTGCTGCTGAATCTGGACGAGTTTCTGACCCGGGGATGAATGGCCGGAAACACGGCCTTACCAAGAAAGCACCGGAAAACCTCCCAACGACGCCCTGCGTGCCCCGTGACCCATGACCCCTGACCATCCCCTCCACCGCACCCGACGCGAGTTCCTCGCCACGTCGGCGAGCGGGCTCGGCGGCATCGCCCTCGGATCCATTCTGAGCGGGGACGGACTTCTCTCCGCCGCGAACGCCGCCGACCCCGGCGCCTTCGCCGAGGCGACGTCGCACCGTGAGGCGAAGGCCAAGGCCTGCATCTTCATCTTCATGGAGGGCGCCCCCTCCCAGCTCGACCTCTTCACCCCCAAGCCGAAGCTCAACGATCTTCACGGCCAGAGCCTGCCCAAGGAGATCCTCGACAAGGCGCGCTTCGCCTTCATCCAGCCCGAAAGCGCCACCCTGATGGGCTCGCCGAGGAAGTGGAAGAAGCATGGACGGTGCGGCATGGACTTCTCCGACCTGCTCCCGCACCTCGCCACCTGCGCCGACGACCTCCTCATGGTGCGCTCGCTCCACAGCGACGAGTTCAACCACCACCCCGGCCAGCTCCTCATGCAATGCGGCGTCCCGCGCTTCGGGATGCCCTCCATGGGGGCCTGGATCAACTACGGCCTCGGCACCCCTTCGGCGAACTTGCCCGGCTACGTCGTGCTCAACGCGGGCCGGGGGGGCTCGGGCGGGTCGAGCCTCTGGACCTCCGGCTTCCTCTCCTCGAAGTACGCCGGCGTCCAGTTCCGCAACCAGGGCGAGCCGGTCCTGAACCTCGCCGATCCGCAAGGGCTGGCCCCCGAAATGCAGCGGGCCGGACTCGACGCCCTCCGCGATCTGAACGAGGCCCGCTACCAGGAGGTCCACGACCCCGAGATCGCCAGCCGCATCGCGAACTACGAGCTGGCCAACCGCATGCAGACCGCCGCGCCCGAACTGGTGGACCTGTCTCGCGAATCCAAGGCCGCCCTCGCGATGTACGGGATCGACCGCCCCGAACCCGAGGGGAAGAACTTCCGCGGCACCCTGCCGGGTCTGCGCACCTACGACACCTTCGCGCGGAACTGCCTCCTCGCCCGCCGCCTCGTGGAACGGGGGGTGCGCTTCGTCAACATCATCCACGCGAGCTGGGACCAGCACTCCGAGCTGGACCGGAACCTCGCCTACAACGCCGGCGCCGTCGACCAGCCCATCGCCGCATTGATCAAGGATCTGAAACAGCGCGGCATGCTCGACTCCACCCTCGTGGTGTGGGGATCCGAGTTCGGACGCACTCCGCTCGGCGAAAACCGGCCCGGCCGTCTCTCCAACACCGGACGCGACCACCACCCCAACGCCTTCACCATGCTCATGGCCGGCGGCGGCTTCAAGGGCGGCCACGTCTACGGGGCGACGGACGAAATCGGCTGGTTCGCCACGGAGAATCCGGTCCACGTCAACGACCTCCACGCGACCCTTCTGCACCAGTTCGGGCTCGACCACCTCCAGCTGACCTACCGCTTCCAAGGCCGCGACTTCCGACTGACGGACGTGGGCGGAAAGGTGGTGCAAGATTGGATCGCCTGAGCCAGCTCTTCCTCGAAGGCGCAGGCTGGATGCGCTCGGACCCCCGCGGCGGTCTCGGAGAATCCAACCTTGAAACCGAGCCCTTCCCGCACGACCTCTTTCCGAAGCGCCCCTCCGACCCCCGCGATTCGCGGTCCCGTCCGGGGTTCCGCTCCGTCGCTCCCGTCACGAAACGCCTCCGCCGGGGTATCCCCTTCGCCATGGACCCTCTCCGTTCCAGCCTCCCCGCCCTCCTTCTCTTCCTCGTCGGCCCTGCTGCGGCGCTGGACTACCACAACGACATCCTCCCCATCCTGAAGGAACATTGCTGGGATTGCCACAGCAACGAGAAGGAGGCCAAGGGCGGTCTCGCCCTCGACGACATCGAAGGAATGACCAAGGTCCAGATCGGCGAGATCAGCCTGATCCGGCCAGGCGATCCGGACAAGAGCGACTTTCTCGCCCGGCTCAAGCTCGACGACGAGGACGATGACTTCATGCCGAAGAACGGCAAGGCGCTGCGCCCTTCCGAGCTCGCCAAGATCGAACAATGGATCCGGAGCGGCGCGGTCCTCGACGCGGCCAATCCCACCCCCGCCGAGCTCGAGCGCGTCGAGGCGATCAAGCTGGCGAACGCCAGGGCCGGCGGCGAGGAATACTTCTCGTGGACCAATGCCCAGGGCGTCACCATCGAGGCCCGCTTCGCCGGTCTCCAGGGGGATTCCGTGAAGATCGTGATGCGGAACCGGCGGGAGTTCGTGGTGCCGCTCTCCACCCTCGACGCCGAGAGCGTCGCCCTCGCGAAACGCCTCGGCGAGCCGTGAGCGCCCCTCCATCGCAGGTGCGCAGCACGGGCGTCCGGACACAGGGCGGATGGAGGATGCGGAACGGAAGGGAGAAAGGGCCTTCGCCCTTCCGAACGCTGCAAAGCGGTTTGGAGTGCGCCGCTTCGCGGCGCTTGGGATCGAACCCGGCAAGAAGGCCCGATGCGGGGAGCCGACATGCGGCCCCGCCAAGGTTGACGGGACCTCGCCGACCACCCACCCCTACTCCTTGGGCACCCCGATGGGGACATCCCAGCCGGCCAGGTCCCCCGGCTTGCCGAAGCGCGGATCGACGCCGTTGAGGTAGGTGGGATGGTAGGGGCCGACGAAGCCGATCTCGGCGTCGGCGACGATCCCGTCCTCCAGTCCCGCCGCCCAGAAGCAGGCGTTGACCAGCGAGCGCCGGTAGCCGGGATCGAGGAGATCGTCGGAGGCCCCGTAGGTGCTGGTGAAGGTCCGCCCCGTGCGCCCGCCCTTTCCGCGGTAGGTCCGGGTCCAGGCGCCGGGCGCCGGCGCCATGTCCGGAGCGACGGGGGAATCCGGGCTCATCCCGTCGAGCGGCTGGGCCATGGCGAGAATCTCGCAGTCCGCCGTCGGTTCGGTGTAGTAGCCGCCGCAGGCCGCCCACATCGTCTTCACCCCGCGGAGGATGGGATGGCCCGCCTTGTCGGGAAGGAGGTCCAGCCGGGTGCTCTGCTCCTTGTTCTTGCCGTGATGGCCGTTCCAGGTCTCGCCCAGCACCTGGCGTCCGAAGCCGCCCCGGTAATCCGCTTCCGGATACTCGTAGGAGTATTTGGCGAAGGCGGCGTCCACGGGAATCTTGAAGGCATGGGTGGAGGTCCGCAGAGCGACGATGGGGCCGGCCCGGTCGAGATAGTCCACGAAATGCCGCATCTGCTCCTCGGGCAGGTGTTGGAAGCGGGCGTAGAGGACCAGCAAGTCCGCCGTTCTCAAGGCCTCCAGTCCGGGAATGTTGGATTCGCCCGGCAGGATCGCGCCCGTCGCGGGATCCTGTCCGAAGAGGACGGTGCAGCGGAATCCATGATGCTTCGCCAGAATGCGGGCGAGGGCGGGGATCGCCTCCTGGGAGCGGTAGTGGTGGTCGTTGGCGACGAGGACGACGTGCTTGCCCTGGCCGGAGCCGCCCTCCCCTTCGTAGACGAGCGGCGCCGCCTGCAGGGCGGTCCAATGGGCGAGACAGGGGGCAAAGGCGAAAACGAAGGCAAGGAGTCGTTTCATGGGATCGGGGGTGGAGGATAAGGAATGGAGGTAGCGCGGTCAATCCCGGGTTCGAGCGCCTTTTCCTTCATCGGAAGGGCCGGTCTCCGCCGCCAGCGAATCCATACGGGGAGTCAGGTCAGCGGATCCAGTTCCACCCACTTGCGTTCCTCCCAGCTCCGCAGGCCCGCTTCGGCGAGCTGGACGCCCTTGGCACCCTCCATGAGGTCGAAGCGATAGGGTTCGTCGAGGGCG
>CAYMMC010000012.1:0-18746 GCA_964391125.1 uncultured Akkermansia sp. | reverse complement strand
GGCGGCGTCGTGGTCTGCGAGGCCGGCCCCACCGGCAAGGACCTGGCGGCGCACCTGCGCCGGCATGGCGTCGCGGTGCGGGCCTTTCTCGAGGTGAATCCCCGCCAGATCGGCCAGCGCATCGCGGACGTCCCCGTGCTCGCGGCGGAGCGGGCCGGGGACTTCCTCGGCTCGGCCACCCTGCTCGCCGCCGTGGGCAGGGAGCCGGGGCGGGAGCGAATCCGGGAAATGCTCCGCGGATTCGGATTCGCCGAGGGGGCGGATTTTCTCTGCGTGGCGTGAGACGGAGGCTCCGCTCACAGATCCACGGTCCGGCCGGCGCGGTAGGCCTCGTCGGCGGCGAGGACGATGCGCAGGCTGTTCACCGCGTCCTCCATGTGGTCGGAGAGATCGACGTCGTTGCGGATGGCGTCGAGGAAGACCTCCTGCTCGCGGGCGCAGAGACCGTCGTGGTCGGGCTCGTCGGCGCAGTCGAGGATCTCGTCGGCCTTGGCGAAGCCCCCGTCGGGGCCGAGCTCGGCATGGTGGACCTTCAGCGCGGCGGCCTTCGAGTGCGCGTCGATGTTGTCGCTGGACGCCTCGCCCTCCTTCACTCCCGAGATGCTGACGCAGCCCTTGGGGCCGACGACGTCCTTCACGAAGTAGGCCGTCGCGCTCATCATGGGACCCCAGCCGGCCTCGTACCATCCGACCGAGCCGTCCTCGAAAGTCACTTGGAGCTGGCCGTAGTTGTACATGCCCGGCACCAGCTCGTCGGTGAGGCGCGCCCCGATGGCGCTGACGCGGACCGGCTTGGATCGCGTCATCTGGCACATCACGTCGACGTAGTGGACCCCGCAGTCGACGATGGGCGACATCGACTTCATCAGCATGCGATGGGTGTGCCACATCTCGCCGGAGGACTGCTGGTTCAGGTTCATCCGCATCACGAGCGGCTTGCCGAGGGTCCGGGCCACCTCGATGAAGCGCGCCCAGGTCGGATGGACGCGGAGGATGTAGCCGACCACGAGCTTGCGGTCCGCCGCCTTGGCCGCCTCGACGATCTCGCGGGCCTCCTCCACGGTTTCGGCGATGGGCTTCTCGAGGAACACGTGGCAGCCCGCCGCGAAGGCCTTCTTGGTGTAGTCGGCGTGGGTGTCGGGATAGGTGTTGATGGAGACCGCGTCCGGCTTCGTGGCGGCAAGGGCCTCCTCGTAGCTGGAGAACTGGGGGTATTCCGCGCCGAGGGCGTCGAGGAGGTCGCGGCGCGAGGCTTCGCCGCGGGAGACGACGCCGACGATTTCGAAGCCGTCCATGGCGTGGTAGGCCTTGGCGTGGGACTTGCCCATGTGGCCGCAGCCGACGACGAGGATTCTGACGGGGGAGGACATGGTGGAATTGGGGGTGGGGGTTGAAGCTGGTGGCAGGACCAAGCCGCCCATCTCTCGCCGAGGAGTTCCCCCGCGTCAAGGCTGCGCCGCCCTCCGCGCCTCCATCCCGTGTTGAGGCGGTTGACCGCGGACTGCCCTTCCGTCATTCTTGCACGATGCGATTCCACCTCCGCTTCGCCTGCGCCGCGTTGTTGCTCCCCGCCTTCGCCCGTCCTGCGGAGTGGCCGGAATTCCGAGGACCGACCCGGGACGGAGTCGTCGAGGCCGAGCTGCCGGCGAAATGGGGCGAGGGCGAGGGGGTGAGGTGGAAGACGGCGATCCACGGGCGCGGTTGGTCCACCCCCATCGTCGCGGAGGGCAAGGTCTGGATCACCACGGCCACGGAGGATGGTCGCCGCCTGTCGGTGCTCTGTCTCGACGAGGGCAGCGGGGAGATCCTCCTCGACCGGGTCCTCGCCACCGTCGACAACCCCGAGCCGCTCGCCAACCACCTCAACAGCTACGCCTCCCCCACGGGGGTGGTCGAGCCGGGCAGGGTTTGGCTCACCTTCGGCAGCTACGGCACCTTCTGCCTCGACGCCCGGAGCTTCGAGGTCCTCTGGCAGCGCCGCGATCTCGGCTGCAGCCACTGGCGCGGGGCCGCCTCCTCCCTGGCCATGTGGGAGGACAGGCTCTTCGTCACCCACGACGGCGCCGACCAGCAATACAGCGTCGCCCTCGACAAGGCCACCGGCGAAACGCTCTGGCGTCGCGACCGCTCGACCGACTACCGGGACGACAGGGACGGAATCCCCGCGAACAGCGGCGACCTGCGCAAGGCCTTCAGCACTCCCATCTTCGTCCCCGTCGGCGGGGGCGTGCAGATGATCCTGAACAGCTCCAAGGCCTGCTGGGCCTACGACGTGGAGACCGGCGAGGAGATCTGGCAGGTGCCCTACGACATGCACTCCCCATCCTCGCGCAGCGTCCACAGCGAGACGACGGGCCTGGTCTACACCAACACGGGACTCGGCAAGGCCGAGATCTGGGCCATCCGTCTGGAACCCGGGATGAGGGGGGACGTGAAGGACAGCCACCTCGCCTGGACCTATTTCCGGCGCACCCCGAAGCGCTCTTCGCCGGTCGTCGCGAACGGGCTGCTCTTCATGGCCAACGACGGCGTCCTCAGCTGCGTCGACGCGAGGACCGGCGAGATCCGTTGGGCGGAGCGGGCCGGGGGCGAATACTCCGCCTCGCTCCTCGCCGCGGGGGGGCGGGTCTACTGCTTCGACGAGGACGGGCTCTGCACCGTGGTGAGGGCGGGCCCGGAGTTCGAGCGGATCGCCGAGAACCGTCTCGACGCCGGCTTCATGGCCTCGCCCGCCGTCAGCGGGAGAGCCCTGATCCTGCGGACGAAGACCCACCTGTATCGGGTGGAGTGAGGCGGGCGGAAAGGCGGGGCCTCAGTCGCGGTTCATGAAGATCCGCAGGATGTACCAGAAGAGCAGCGCCACGCTCGCGAAGAGGGAGAGGGAGGCGGAGACGTACTGGTCGGTGCGGTAGTGGTGGATGATGTTCGAGGTGTTGTAGAGGATCGCGACGGAGGCGAAGATCGCCATGGCCCCGGCGAAGAGGGTGCCCAGGCTGAAGCCGAAGAGGATGGACACGACGATGATCCCCATCGCGACGAAGCCGCCGACCATGAGGAAGCCCCGGAGGAAGGAGAAGTCCTTGCGCGTGGCGAAGGCGGCGAGGGTGAGGCCGCCGAAGACGAAGCCGGTGGTGACGCCCGCCTTGAGGACGATCCCGGGATCGCCCGAATAGTAGACCGCCATGAAGAGCAGCGGCAGGAAGATGACGGCCTGGGCGACGACGAAGATCGCCAGCCCGGCGTATTGGACGCCGCGCGAGACCTCCGAGACGGCGAGGCGCTCGGCGAGGTAGGAGACGCCCATGAAGGCGCCGAGGACGACGAGCCAGCCGTACTTTCCGCCCGCCATCAGCTGGACGAGCGAGCCCGCCCAGCTCTGTTGGAGCAGGAACCACTCGACCCCGATGAAGGCGAGGATCGCGAAGGCGAGGTGGAGGTAGGTGCGGCGGATGAAGGCGGCGCGCTCGGCGGGAGCGGCGCCCACCACGGAGTAGGGCTGGGCGTAGGAGTGGTTCATGGGCTGGGCCATTCTAAACCGATAATCTGCGGCGGGACAATCCCGATTCACGCGTCCCCGCCGAATTCGCGCTGGCGCAGGGCCTCGTAGAGGCAGACGGCGGCGGCGTTGGAGACGTTCAGGCAGGGCACTTGTCCGAGCATGGGGATGCGGACGAGGACGTCGCAGCTCTCCTTGGTGAGGCGGCGCATTCCTTCCCCCTCGGCGCCGAGGACGATGGCGAGGGGGCCGGTCAAATCGCATTCGTAGAGTTCGCCGTCGGCCTCGTCGGCGGTGCCGACGAGGCGGATGCCGCGCTCCTCCCGGAGGGTCTCGAGAAAGCGGGCCAGGTTTGCGACGGAGACGACGGGGACGCGTTCCGCCCCTCCGCAGGAGACGCGGACGACCGTCTCGGTCACGGGGGCGGAGTGGTGGCGCGGCACGATCACCGCCATGGCGCCCGCCCCTTCGGCGGTGCGGAGGCAGGCCCCGAGGTTGTGGGGGTCCTGCACGCCGTCGAGGATCAGAAGGAGCGGCTCCTCTCCGGCGGCCTCCGCCTCGGCGAGGCGGTCGAAGAGCCCCTCCTCGCTGAGGCGGGCAATGCCGGTCGAGGCGCTGGAATGGGCGTTGGCGCGCGCCTCGAAGGGACGGTTTCCGGGAGTTTTGCGGCGGCGGGGCCGGGCCATGGGGAAAGGGCGTGGGTCAGGCGAAGATTTCGGGCTGGCCGAGGCGCTCGTGGATCGCATTGGCGGCGGCTCCGTCGAGGCCCAGCCCCCGGGCGAGCCGGGCGAACCATTCGGCTTCCTCGCGGGTATCGAGCCGCACCGCCATCAGGGCGAAGGCGTAGACCTGCTCGGCCATGTCCTCGGGGACGCGGCGCACGAAGTCCGCGACCTCCACGCGGGAGGCGAGCAGCCGGTCCACGAATCCGATCTCGTCGTCGTCCAGGTCGCCGAGCCGCCCGAGAATGGCCTCGCGCTCCTGCTCGTCCACTCGGCCGTCGCTTTTCGCGGCGAGGCACATGGCTTCGACGAGGAGCCTGGCGCCGTCCTCGGCCTCGGACGGATCGATCTCGGGAAGCGAGGCGAATCCGGCCCGCGCCATGCCGCCGCCGCCGAGAAGACCGCCCAGCAAGCCGCCCAGATCCGCCGGGGCGCCCGTCTTGCCCCCGCCGAGCAGTCCGCCGACGAGATCGCCGAGGCCGCCCTTGGCGGAGGCTTCTCCGAGGAGCGAGCCCAGCAGGTCTCCGCCTCCCTTGCCCTTGCCGCCGGCTCCGCCGCGCGAGGACGCGGCCATGGCGACGATGGCTGCCAGGGCGGCGAAGCCTCCCTTCCCCGTCCCCTTCTTTCCTCCCAGCAGGGTCGAGAGGATGTCGGCGGGATTGCCGGTCGGGGCGGGCGACTTCCCCCGGGGGGGATCGCCCCCGCCGAGGAGCGTTTCGAGGATGCCGCCTCCGGTTTTCGACCCGAGAGCGTTTTTGGAGAGCAGGCTTCCGAGAATTTTGACGGCGTCCATACGGGAGATGAGATGAAGGGTGGGGCGACGGCGCAACATAGCCGGTCGCCGCGGCGGGTCGAGGATCTTTTTCCAAGCGCTTGATCGGAGGATCACTCCGGAAAAATCCACTCGTAGCTGCCGGTGTGGCTGAAGACTTCGTCGCGGAGGTCGCGACAGAGGCTCCCGAGGCCGGGAAAGAGAGCCTGGCGGTCGATCCCCATGGTGGCGAGGCGGCGGCGCAGGTAGCCTTTCCATTCGGCGGGGATGACGAGCTTCGTCAGGACGAGGCGGTCGTCGCCAAGCTCGTAGAGATCCTCGAAGGTCTCGGGCGAGGCGTCCTCCTCGGGGAGGGGATGGGCGAGGAAGCGGGCCCGCTGGCCCCGCATCGAGGGGTCGGGGCGCTGGGGGAGGTAGAGGCAGGCCCGGCCCGGAACGCTCTCGAAATCGTGGGCCACGGAGAAGGACGCGTCCCCCGGCATGATGCGCCAAACCGCGCCGTCCTCCTCCGGGTGGTCGGGATCGGTCGCGAAAAAGAGGGCGACGAGGGCGTTTTCGGTCCAACTCGAGAGGCGGGTGGGCAATCCGTGATGGGCGCCCAAAGCCATCCACTCCAGCTCCGAAACCGGATCGTGCTGGATCTCGGCGGCGGCGCGCCGCTTCAGGCTGATCAGGAAGGCCGCCTCGAACTCGGACCAGGTCCGGTGCTCGGACTTGCCGAGATCCTCGCGAAAGAGCTGCGGCAGCAGCGACCAATGCGCCGAGGCCTGCCCCCGGTAGATGGGGACTCTCTGGAAACCCAGCCTGGGCACCATTTCCTCGAGCAGCGACTCGATGCTTTCAACGACGACGGTTTCGATCTCCCTCATGACGGTGTTGGGGTCCTTTGGCTTGATGGGATCTTGAGATATTTTTGTTGATCAGGCCAAGAGTTCGGCGACTATACTCAAGATTGATTCAATTTGCCCACGTGATTTCACATTTGTGAGGCAAATTTGCAAGCGGAATTTGAAATATCCGAGATTTGTTTGAGAAAAAAATGAGATCGTCAATCCGGGACGAGTTCACTTCTCTGATCGCCGAGATGGAATTGAGCGATCTCGAGGCGCTGGAGATGGCCGTGAAGGTGGCGATCCGGATGCGGACGCAGGCCTCGCTGTCGACGGATCGCGAGGAGTTCCCGATGCGCGGCGACGAAGGGCCGTCCCTGCACGACGAAGCCCGCTACATTCTCGAGGATCCCGCCAGGCACGAGCTCACTCTGGCCGACCAGGCGCTCCTCGCCGCGCTCATACTCAGCGACGCCTACCAGCAGGACGTCTTCTCCAGCCGCGCCGTCAACGACGTCATCGCCGAGAGCGGGCGTCCCCGGGTCGCCCACATCACGTCCGCCATTTCCGGGCTGAAGGCGCGCGCCTACCTCCTGGAGGACGCGAAGTCGCTCTCCCTGACGAAGGAGGGCCGCGCCAAGGCGCGGGCGTTGATCGGCATGCTGAAGCGCCGTGCGGCGGCGTGACGGATCCCGTTCACTTGCGCAGGCGGCCGGCGAGGTCCTGCGCTGCCAAGGGGTTGCCGGAGACGAGGAGGACTTCCTTGAGATTGTCGGAGAGGCGCGCGACATGGCGCCTCGCGCCCTTCGCGGTCCGACGGGTCAGGACGAGCCGTCGGGTCCCCTGGACCTGGTACTGGGCGCCGGAGGAGTCGTGGAAGGTGCCTCGGTAGATTCCCACCAGGACCGCGCGCCTCGGGGTGCCGTTCGGCTTGCGCCAGACGATCTGGTGCGAGCGCTCGTGGTAGAGGTTGTCGATCAGCGGGCTCAGCTGCTCGCGGCGCTTCGAGCGCACCACGACGGAGGCGGTGAAGGGGCCCACCGCCGTCGAGCCCGTCGGGTTTCCGGCGATGCCGGAGACTTCCCCGGTGTAGCGTCCGCGGAAGGGGCGGAATTGCGCGGCCGTGAGCGGGGCGGCGAAGGCCTCGCCGACGGCAAGGACGAAGAGCGCGGCGAGACCGCAGGCGGCAAGGTGGAGGCGTCCCGAATGGCGGACGGAGAGATCGCCTGTCTTGGGGCGAAGATTGGACATGCCCTATATTGGCCCCGCGCGAGAGAGGGAACAACGGAAAAATCCCGAGAGCGTCCTCCTCGGACCGAGGCCCCCCGTCACCGACGGTAATGCTCCCAGCCCCGGGGGAGGGCCGTGGGCGTGGTTTCGACCACTTCGCCGATGGCGGTGAGGGGAAGGCCGGGAAAGGTCGCGTCCCATCGAGGGAGCAGGTCTGCGAAGACTTCCGGCCGGAAGGCGAGGAGCAGCTCGTAGTCCTCCCCCTCGCTGGCGGCCTGCTCGGGGGAGACGCCGGCATGGCAGGGTAGGTCCGCGAGCTTGACCCGGTATCCCACCCCGCTGGCGGCGGCGAGGCGGGGCAGGTCGGAGCCGAGCCCGTCGCTGAGGTCCATCATCGCGGTGGGCCTGGCGTGCTGGGCGAGCCATTGCGCCTCGCGCAGGCGCGGGACGAAGGCGAGGTGTCGGCCGCTCTCGAAGGATCCGCCGAGCCGGCCGGTCACGGCGAGGAGGTCGCCGGGCGAGGCGCCGCTTCGGAGAGTGCAGCGCTCCGGCGCCACGGAGCCGGTCAGGGAGACGGAGAGGACCGCTCCGGGCTGGGGAAGGCGCACGGTCTCCCCGCCGACGAGGGCGCAGTCGAAGGCGGCGGCGGCCTCGAGGAGCCCGGCGTACCATCCCTCGATTTCGGCGAGGGGGCGGGCCGCGTCGATGGCGAGGCCGACGAGGGCGTGCCGGGGCCGTCCGCCCATCGCGGCGATGTCGCTGAGGGCGCGGTTCATGGCCTTGCGTCCGACGAGGACGGGATCGGTGCCGGGGAGGAAGTGGACGCCTTCGACGAGGCTGTCGGTCTTGAGGAGCTGCCATTCGCCCCCTCCCGTGTCGACCACGGCGCAGTCGTCTCCGGGACCGGCGACGACTTCGGGCCGGGAGGGGATCGTCGCGACGAGCCGCGCGACGAGGGCCTCCTCGCCGAGTCCGGCCGCGGTGTCGGGGCTCGCGTCCCCTCCGGTCGTCGCTCCGTTCATTCCGCAGGCGAGGGGGCCAGCATCATGGCGATGTTGGCGGCGTTGAAGACGACGTGCATGCCGACGGGCACCCAGAGGCAGCGGGTCAGCTCGTAGGCCGTGGTCAGCAGGATGGAGAAGGCCCAGAGCGGCAGCAGGGCCGGCAGGTTGCCGTGGATCACGGCGAAGAGCGCCCCGACGACGACGGCGGCGAAGACGGGATGGGTGAAATGGCGGAGCGTGCCGTAGATGTAGCCCCGGAAGAGCAGCTCCTCGAGGAGCGGAGCGGCGACGCAGGCCATGGCGACGGAGAGGACGAGATGGACGACGGACTCGGATTCGCGCAGCATCTTCACCGGCTCCTGCAGATCGAGTTCGCCGAAGACGCCTTCGAGATAGTGGTTGGCGAATCCGCCCACGAGCCAGCCGCAGAGGAGGAGGGAGACGGCGCTGCGGCCGAGGGAGAGGGGGACGATGCTGCGGAGACGGAGGCGGCGGAGGCCGAAGAGGGCGGCGACGCGGCGGTTGCGCACCCATTCGATGAGGCCGTAGGTCATCACCCCGACGAAGGCGAAGTAGCCGATGCTCATGAGGACGGAGACGACGTCCGGGGCGGAGGTCTCCGCGGTTCCTCCGGCGTCGCCCCCGGGGCCCCCTTTCTCCGCCATGAAGGCCTCGGCGATGGGGTTGAGGAGGAAGAGCAGGGCCGGAAAGAACATCAGGACGAGGTCGAAGCCGTCGTAGTCCGGCGGCCCCTCCCGGTCGGCGAAGGGGTCGCGCCGCAGCCGTTTCGCCGCCGCGTAGAGGAGCACCCCCGTCGCGAGCGCGACGAGGGCGATCAGCTCGAAGTCGAGGAGCACGTACTTGGCGGCGGTCTCGTCGTCCATGGACGGGAACCGCTCGCCTAGAGGCAGGCGGGGGGCAAGCTCCAAATCTGCTCGGCGTACTCCCGGATGGTGCGGTCGCTGGAGAATTTCCCGACCCTGGCGGTGTTGAGGATGGCCATCTTCGCCCAGCGGGCCGCGTCGCGGTAGGCGAGGTCGACCTGCCCCTGCGTCTCGACGTAGGCGCGGTAGTCCGCGAGGACGAGGAAGGGGTCGCCGCCGTCGAGGAGGCTTCCCCGGATCATGTCGAAGGAGCCCTTCGGCGCGAAGGCCGAGGAGGTGAGCCAGTCGATCACCTCCTTCAGCTCGGGGTCGGCCCAGTAGACGTCGTAGGGATTGTAGCCGCTCGCCCAGAGGTCCTCGACCTCCTCGACGGTGAGGCCGAAGATGAAGAGGTTCTCGTCGCCGACCTCCTCCCGGATCTCGACATTGGCCCCGTCGAGGGTGCCGAGGGTGAGGGCGCCGTTGAGGGCCAGCTTCATGTTGCCGGTGCCCGAGGCCTCCTTGCCGGCGGTGGAGATCTGCTCGGAGATGTCGGCGGCGGGGATGATGATCTCGGCGGCGCTGACGCCGTAGTTCGGGATGAAGGCGACCTTGATCTTCCCGCCGATGCGCTCGTCGTGGTTGACGACCTCGCCGACGGCGTTGATCGCGTGGATGATCTGCTTGGCGAGCAGGTAGCCGGGCGCGGCCTTGGCTCCGAAGACGTAGACCCGGGGGACGAGGTCGAGGTCCGGATTCTGGAGCAGGCGGCGGTACTGGGTGAGGATGTTGAGCAGGTTCAGGTGCTGGCGCTTGTATTCGTGGAGCCGCTTGATCTGCACGTCGAAGAGGGCGGAGGGATCGACGGCGATGCCGCAGCGCTCCTCGATGAAGCGGGCGAGGCGCTCCTTGTTGCGCCGCTTCACGGCCATGAACTCGGTCTGGAAGAAGGGGTCGTCGGCGTGGGCTTCCAGCCCGCGGAGCTGGTCGAGGTCGGCGGGCCAGGCGGGGCCGACGGTGCGGTCGATGAGGGCGGCGAGATCCTCGTTGCAGGCCTTCAGCCAGCGCCTCGGGGTGATCCCGTTGGTCTTGTTCTGGAAGCGCCCGGGGAAGAGTTCGTGGAAGTTCTTGAAGAGGTGGCGCTGGAGCAGGTCGGTGTGCAGGGCGGCGACGCCGTTGGTGGTGTGGCTGCCGACCACGGAGAGGTAGGCCATGCGGATCATCTTCGGCGAGCCCTCCTCGATGATGGAGAGCTCGGCGAGCTTCGACACGTCGCCGGGCCAGTGCTTCGCGACCCGCTCCTCCAGGAAGAGGCGGTTGATCTCGTAGATGATCTGGAGATGGCGGGGCAGGACCTTCTCGAAGAGCGGCACGCTCCATTTCTCCAGCGCCTCCGGCAGGAGGGTGTGGTTCGTGTAGGCGAAGGTGCGCTGGCAGATGCTCCAGGCCCGCTCCCAGGGGAGGGACTCGTCGTCGACGAGGAAGCGCATCAGCTCGGCCACGGCGATGGCGGGGTGGGTGTCGTTGAGCTGGATCGCCGCCTTGTCGGGCAGACCGTCCCAGTCGTCGTTGTGGACGCGGTAGCGCTGCACGATGTCGCGGAGCGAGCAGGTGACGAAGAAATACTGCTGGACGAGGCGCAGCTCCTTGCCCGCCTCGGTGGAGTCGTTCGGGTAGAGCACTTTCGAGACGGACTCGCTCAGAGCCTTCTCCCGCACCGCCTCGACGTAGCCGCCGCGGTTGAAGACGTCGAGGTCGAAGTCGCGCGAGGCCTTGCTCTCCCAGAGGCGGAGGTAGTTCACCGAGGCGCCGCCGTAGCCGACGATGGCGATGTCCCAGGGCACGCCGAGGATGGAGCGGGTCTCCGTCCAGACGGGGCGGCCGTTGCCGAACTCGTCGAACTGCGTCTCGACGTGGCCGTAGAGGGGCACCTCGACGGCGTATTCGGGGCGGCAGATCTGCCAGGGGCTGCCGAAGCGGCGCCAGTCGTCGGGCGACTCGGCCTGCTGGCCGTCGATGAACTTCTGGCGGAAGAGGCCGAACTCGTAGTTGATCCCGTAGCCGACCGCCGGATAGCCGAGAGTCGCGAGGGAGTCCATGAAGCAGGCGGCGAGGCGCCCCAGGCCGCCGTTGCCGAGGCCGAGGTCGGGGCTCTCCTGGACGACGTCCTCGAGGTCCTGCCCCAGCTCGGCCAGGGCGGCGCGGCAGGCGTCGAGGAGGCCGAGGCTGACGAGATTGTTGACGAGGAGGCGGCCCATCAGGTACTCGAGGGAGAGGTAGTAGGCGCGCTTCACGTTGCGCTCGTAGTGGCAGCGCCGCACCTCGCAGGCGCGCGCCATGGCCCGCCCGCGGACGGTGAGGGAGACGGCGCGCCACCAGTCGCCGCGCGTCGCCGTCTCGGGCCAGTGGGCCTGGTCCCGCACGAGGTGGTCGACGATCTCGCGCTTGAGGCGCTCGATTTCGTCGCGCTGCCCTGCGGCGGTCTCCGTGCGTGTTTCGTGAGCTTCAGTTTCCATGTCTCGTTGCTTGCCCTTCCGTGGGTGGGGGGAAGGTTCCCGAAGGCGGCCGTCTCGGCAAGAAGCACTTTCGCTCCGCGACGGATGCGGGCGCAGGCGTCCGCGAGGTCTCCTCAGTCGATCCAGCCGAAGAGGAGGAAGAGCTCGACGAAGAGGTAGGCGGTGAAGCCCGCCGCCGGCAGGGTCAGGACCCAAGCCCAGAGGATGCGCTCGACGAGCCGGAATCTCAGGGCGTTGAAGCGCTTCGCGCAGCCGACCCCCATGATGGCGGTGGTGACGCTGTGCGTCGTGGAGACCGTCATGCCGAGGGTGCCGGTGACGGCGAGAATGGTGGCGGCGGTGGTCTCGGCGGCGAAGCCGTGGACGGGCTGCAGCTTCACCATCTTGTGCCCGAGGGTCTTGATGATGCGCCATCCGCCCGCCATGGTTCCCGCCGCCATGGTCAGGGAGCAGACGATCTTGATCCAGATGGGCACGTCGGGGGAGAGGTCCTGCACCCTCGCCGCGGCGGCGGGCAGGGGAGGGGAGCCGCCCTCGCTGGCGGCGGCCATCTCCCGCTCCAGCACGGTCGCCCAGTGGGTCGGCTTCGCGGCCACCATCCGCCCGACCAGCGGCAGCTTCGGCGCGAGGCGGGCCGCTTCGGCGGCGAGGATCCGCTCGTGGGTGGCGGCGGCGAGCCCTCCGGCGCGGGCGGCGGCCTCGTCGTCGCCGAGGCTGGCGAAGGTCTTGGCCGAAAGCGTCAGAAAGGCCTCGCGGAACTCCCCGGGGCGGAGCAAGGCGCCTTCGCTCTCCAGAGTGGCGGCGGCCTGTCTCAGCTCCTCGGCGCTGGCGTCGGCGCGGAGGACGGTCCCGATGCTCCGCTCGGAGGCCATCGACTTGTCCATGCGGAGGAAGCCGAGCCAGTCGGGAATCTCGGCGAAGCTGCCCGCCGCCGTGGCGCTGACCAGCGCGAGGGTGATGACCCCCATGGTCTTCTGGGCGTCGGCGAGGCCGTGGGCGAAGCCCATGAAGCCCGCGCTGGCGATCTGCGCCTTGCCGAAGATCCGGTTGACGAAGCGCGGCCGCGCCGAACGCAGCAGGAAGTAGAACAAGCCCATGACGAGGAAGCCGCCGACGAATCCGGCGAGCGGCGAGCCGACCATGGGGATGACCACCTTGTGCAGCACTCCCTCCATCGCGACCTTGCCGTCCTTGATCTTCTCCACCGACCAGATGACGACGCCCCAGTCGTTGTCCGCGGCGGCGACGGTGGCCCCGCAGATCCCGCCGACGAGGGCGTGGGTCGAGCTGGAGGGCAGGCAGAGCCACCAGGTGACCAGGTTCCAGACGATGCCCCCGAGGAGGGCGCAGATGATGACGGCGGGGGAGACGAACTGCGCGTCGACCAGGCCCGAGGAGACGGTCTTGGCGACGGCGTGGCCGGAGAGGGCGCCGATCAGGTTGGTGACCGCGGCGAGGAGGATGGCCTGCCGCGGGGTGAGGACCTTGGTCCCGACGACGGTGGCGATGGAGTTCGCGGTGTCGTGGAAGCCGTTGATGTACTCGAAGGCCAGCGCGATGAAGATGACGAGAAAGATGATGCCGAGCGTCATGGGGGGACGGGCCTCACGAATTCTTCAGCACGATGTGCGAAACGACGTTGCAGGCGTCGCGGCAGCGGTCGATGACCTTCTCGAGCAAGTCGTAGAGGTCGCGCAAGGCCATGGCCAGGATCGGATCGATCGATCCGGAGTAGATCTCCCGCAGGTGGCAGACGACGATCTGGTCGGCGCGGCCCTCCAGCTCCTGCATCAGGTCGTTCTCGGCCTTGATCTCCTCGAGCTTGGGGCTGCGGGGCAGCATGTCCACCATCCGCACCACCACCGAGGCGGCCTCCTGGGCGATGGCCATCTGCGGGGCGAAGTCCCCCGGCTTCACGAGATGCTGCACGATCTCGTAGCGCTCGCCGAACTTCTCCACGGTCTTGGGGATGCGGTAGAGGGCCCGGGAGAGCGCCTCGATGTCCTCGCGCTCCAGGGCGGTCACGAAGACCTTGACCAGCTCCTCGCTGATGGTCTCGGCGGTGCGCTTCTCGTTCCGCCGCGCCATGGCCAGCTCGGCGAGGGGGACGTTCCCGTCCGCCTCCGAGAGGAGCCGGGCGAGGGCCTCGATGCTCTGATGCGCCGACTGCGCGCTCTCCGAGAGGAGCTCGAAGAAGCGGTCGGACTTTCCAAAGAGGCTGGCGAAGGAGAACACGGCGGAAACTCTGTGACGAAATCGTCAGATTGCAACGACGCCCTCTCGATAAATTCGAGGGGGCGGAGAGGGGAGGCCGCGGCGGTCTTTCGAGCTGGTGGGGCGGAGGCGGTCGGGGGGCATGGAGACGTCGCGTGATGGCTCCACTCCAGCTCCTGCGCCTTCCGCACGGATTTGTTTCAGGAAAAATGGGGGAGGGGGCGCTTCGCGCCGTAAGAAGTGAAAGGTGAAAAGTGAAAGGCGGGTGATCGGCGCGGGCCTCCTGCCGATGCGGGCGCCGGCCTGCACTCCCCGATTTTTTCACATTGGGGATTCACAAAGGCGGGCTCCTTCGTCTAAGATCGTCGTCCCGTCGGGAAAGGCGGACTGCGCCATGGACATCGTCGACACCCTCTCCTCGATCTTGAACTACAAGAAAACCAAGGAGGTCTGGACGATCCCGCCGGACCGGACCGTGTTCGAAGCCATCGAGCTGATGTCCGGGAAGAACGTCGGCGCGCTGCCGGTGGTGGAGGGCGGGGCCCTCGTCGGCATCGTCTCGGAGCGCGACTACACCCGCAAGGTCATCCTCAAGGGGCGCTCCTCGCGCGACACCCCGGTCGGGGCCATCATGACCGGGGAGGTCGTCACCGCCGATCCTTCGATGAAGGTGATCTCCTCCCTCCAGCTCATGACGGAGCGGTCCATCCGCCACCTCCCCGTGGTGGTGGACGGGGAGCTGGCCGGCATCGTCTCCATCGGCGATCTCGTCCGCCACGTCATCTCCTGCCAGGCGGCCCTGATCGACCAGTTGAAGGGCTACGTGACCGGGTCGTATCCGCAGTAGCGACAGGCGGGATGGGAGACGGGCCGGCGCTTCGGGGAAAGGCGGACGGGCGGCCTCGGGCGGGACCGCCTCGCGATTTCGGCGTTGAATCCCCCCCGATTCCGGCCAACACTGCCGCACCCATGCCCCGCCCGCGCCCAGACCGGACCGGACCGGGTCGGGCGTCCGGCCCGATCCTGACGAGTCTCCTGCTCCTCGCCCTGCTCCCCCTTTCCTCCTGCCGCCAGGAGACCCGCGTCGAGCGGGCGACGCGCGAGAAGATCCTCCTCCTCGGCAACGGGGCGGAGCCGAAGGCCCTCGACCCGCATCTCGTCTCCTCGGTGGGCGACGCGAACATCCTGCGGGCGCTCTTCGAGGGCCTCGTCGTCAACCATGTCTCCGACGACACCCTCCACGAACCGGGCGTGGCCGAGCGGTGGGAGTCCAACGAGGACTTCACCCAATGGCGCTTCCACCTGCGGCGCGACGCGAAGTGGTCCAACGGCGACCCCGTCACCGCCCACGACTTCGTCTACGCCTACCGCCGCATCCTCCATCCCGAGATGGGGGCGCCCTACGCCTCGATGCTCTATTTCCTGAAGAACGCCGAGGCCTTCAACCGGGGCGAGGTCGGGGACTTCGCCGAGGTCGGGGTGGAGGCCGTCGGCGACCACGAGCTGCTCTGCGTTCTCGGGAACCCCACGCCCTTCTTCCCCGACGTGGTCAAGCACACCACCTGGCTGCCGGTGCATCGGGCGACCATCGAGGCCTTCGGCTCCATGACCCAGTCCTACACCGACTGGCAGAAGCCCGGCAACCACGTCGGCAACGGGGCCTTCCAGCTCGTCGACTGGCGCATCAACGCCCACGTGAAGGTGCGGCGCAACCCCCACTACTGGAACGCCGCCGAGGTGAAGCCGAACGGGATCGACTTCTACCCCGTCGAGAGCGCCTTCACCGAGGAGAAGGCCTTCCGCAACGGTCTCCTCCACCTCACCTACGTCCTCCCGCAGAACCTCATCGACCGCTACCGCGAGGCGGAGGACGCCCCCCTGCACATCGACCCCTACGCCGGGGTCTACTACTTCCTCTGCAACGTCGCCCAGCCGCCCACCGACAACGCCGACTTCCGCCGGGCCCTCGCCTACGCGATCAACCAGGAGACCGTCACCAAGTACGTGACCATGGGCGGCCAGCGGCCGGCCTACGCCTTCACCCCGCCCTCGGAGACCGGCTACCAGCCGCCCCGCGTCCTGTCGCACGATCCCGAGAAGGCCCGCGAACATCTCCGCAAGGCCGGCTACGCGAGCGGCGCCGAGGTGCCCGAGTTCGTCCTCTTCATCAACACCTCCGAGGCCCACAAGGACATCGCCATGGCCGTCCAGGACATGTGGAAGAAGACGCTCGGCATCGAGAAGGTCCGCATCGAGAACCAGGAGTGGAAGGTCTTTCAGGAAAGCGTGCGCGGGAAGCAATACCAGGTCGCCCGGGCCGGGTGGATCGCGGACTACGCCGACCCCACCACCTTCCTCAACCTCTGGACCTCCGGCGACTCCAACAACCACACCGGCTGGTCGCATCCCGAATACGACCGCCTCATGCGCGAGAGCGCCGGCCTCAGCGACCACGGGGAGCGCTTCGCCCGCTTCGCCGCCGCCGAGCGCATCCTGCTGGACGAGCTGCCCGTGCTGCCGCTCTACTGGTACACCCGCGTCTACCTGCTGCATCCCGACGTGCGCCACTGGCATCCCCTGCTGCTCGACAACCGGCCCTACCAGCACATCGACCTGATCTCCGGCGATTGAACGACCGCGCGATGGACACCGCCAAATTCCTCCTCTCCCGGCTCGCGCAATCGCTCTTCGTGCTGCTCTGCGTCATCACGCTGACCTTCTTCCTGGCCCGTTTCGTCAAGGGGGACCCCTTCGTCGGCGAGAAGGCGATCCCGGAGCACATCGTCGAGCAGATGAGGCGCAACTACGGCTTCGACCAGCCGCTGCCGGTCCAATACGTGCGCTACCTCGGGAACTTGCTGCGGGGGGACTTCGGCCCCTCCGTGAGCAACCTCGGCTTCTCGGTCAACGAAGTCATCGCCCAGAGCCTGCCGGTCTCCTTCCTGCTCGGCGTCTGCGGACTCTGCATCGCCCTGGCCATCGGCGTGCCCGCGGGCATCTTCGCGGCGGCGCGGCGCAACACCGGGATCGACTACGGGCTGATGGTGCTGCCCATGGTCGGGATCTGCCTGCCCACCTTCGTCATCGCCCCGCTGCTCGGCGAGGCCCTCGCGCTGAAGCTGGGATGGTTCGACGTGGCCCTGTGGGAGGACAGCTCGGCCTGGTGGCTGGGCGCCTTCACCCTGGGCATCTACTACTCGGCCTACATCGCCCGCCTCACCCGCGGTTCGATGCTCGACGTCCTCTCGCAGGATTTCATCCGCACCGCCCGGGCCAAAGGCCTCTCGCCGGGCAAGGTGCTCTTCAAGCACGCCCTGCGCGGCGGCATCGCTCCGGTGGTCGCCTACCTCGGCCCCGCCCTCGCGGGCCTGCTCGGCGGCTCCTTCGTGGTCGAGACCGTCTTCGGCCTGCCCGGCCTGGGGCAGCACTTCATCAAGGCCCCCACCAACCGCGACTACATGCTCATCAACGGCACCGTGATCATCTTCTCCGGGCTGATCCTCCTCATGAACTTCCTCGTCGACGTCGCCCAGGCCTGGCTCGACCCGAGAACGCGAGCCGGCAAGTAGCATGGGCTGGTGGCATGGGCTTCCAGCCCATGCATCGTGGCAAGACGAACGAAAACCCCGAAACCCGATCCCGCGATCCGAATCTCCCGAAGTCCCGCATGTCCTCCCCCTCGCCCAGCGCCCCCCCCACCCGCCACCGGCAGGATGCCCGCGAGACGGCGGACGCCATCGAGCAAGGCTCGTCCCTCGGGCGCGACGCCTGGCTGCGCCTGAGGAAGAACCGCCTCGCCATGGGCAGCCTCTGGTTCTTCGCGGCGGTGACGCTGCTCTGCCTGCTGCTGCCCCTGTTCCCCGGCCTGCCCGGCCCGAACGCCACCCATCCCGACCTCAAGTCCTTGCCCGCCCTTTCCTCCGCCGCCTCGATGGAGGGCGCGGAGGTGTTCTACCTGCTCGGCAGCGACCACCTCGGGCGGGACATCTTCTCCCGCATCCTCCACGGGGGGCGCATCTCCCTGGCCGTCGGCTTCCTCGCCACGGCGGTGTCCCTGACCATCGGCGTGCTCTACGGAGCCGTCGCGGGCTATCTCGGCGGCAGGACCGACTCCGTCATGATGCGCGTCGTGGACATCCTCTACGCCATGCCCTTCATGATCATCGTCATCATCCTGACGACCTACTTCGGCAACCGGCTCTGGCTGCTCTTCGTCTGCATCGGGGCGGTGGAGTGGCTGACCATGTCGCGCATCGTCCGCGGCCAGATCCTCTCCCTGAAGAACCAGGAGTTCGTCGAGGCGGCCCGCAGCCTCGGGCTCTCGCAATGGCGCATCATCTCCCGGCACCTCATTCCCAACACCATCGGCCCCGTCGTCGTCTACACCACCCTGACCGTGCCGGCGGTGATGCGGCTGGAGGCCGTGCTCAGCTTCCTCGGTCTCGGCGTGCAGCCGCCCGACGCCAGTTGGGGCAGCCTCATCAAGGAGGGCGCCGACCGCATGGCCAGCGATCCGGGCCTGCTGATCTACCCGGCCCTCGTCTTCGGGGCGACCTTGTTCAGCCTGAACTTCCTCGGCGACGGCCTGCGCGACGCGCTCGACCCGAAGAGCTCGAAGGACTGAGCGGAAACGATTCGCCTGCAGCAGAACACCCGCCTCCGGGCTCTGTGGCCGCGTCCATCGGGCGCGGGGCGGACGACCCGCCGGGGCACCGGCGAGGTCGATGCCCTCGCCTACAGCAGAACACCCTCGTCCGGGCCCTGTGGCCGCGTCCATCGGACGCGGGGCTGCCGACCCGCCGAGGCGCCGGCGAGGTCGATGCCCTCGCCTACAGAAGAAGCCCCCGCATCCGGGCCCTGTGGCCGCGTCCATCGGGCGCGGATCGGACGATCCCCCGACGCGCCGGCGAGGTCGATGCCCTCGCCTACAGAAGAACACCCTCGTCCGGCTCTGTGGCCGCGTCCATCGGGCGCGGGGCGGACGACCCGCCGAGGCACCGGCGAGGTCGATGCCCTCGCCTACAGGAGAGGCCCCCGCCTCCGGTGACTGTGGCCGCGTCCAACTGACGAGGGGCGGACGCTCCTACTTCACACCGTCG
>CAYMMC010000011.1:0-18950 GCA_964391125.1 uncultured Akkermansia sp. | reverse complement strand
ATCGAACTTGTGGTCGTGGCAGCGGGCGCAACCGATGCTGAGTCCGAGGAAGCTCTGCCCGACGTTGGTCACGATCTCGTCGAGGGAATCCTGTCGGGCGAGGCGCTTCGAGGCCTCGTCCCTGCCGATCTGGCCGGGCAGCAGGACCGAGGCGGTGACGAGGAAGCCGGTGGCGGCGTCCTGCCCGAGCGCGTCGCCCGCGATCTGCTCGCGGACGAAGCCGTCGTAGGGCTTGTCCGCATTGAAGGCGTCGATGACGTAGTCCCGGTAGGGCCAAGCGCGCGGACGCTCGGTGTTCACCTCGAAGCCGTGGGTGTCGGCGTAGCGGACCACGTCGAGCCAATGCTGGGCCCATCGCTCGCCGTAGCGCGGCGAGGCGAGGAGACGGTCCACGACCCCGCTCCTGGCGGACTGAGGGTCGCTTCGCGCACCGGCTTGGAAGGCCTCGAACTCCTCCGGCGTCGGAGGCAGGCCAGTGAGGTCGAAGGTGACGCGCCGCAGCCAGGAGACCGGGTCGGCGGGCGGGGAGAGACCGAGTCCGTTTTCGGCGAGTTTCGTCGCGACGAAGAGGTCGATGGGGGAAGTTTCAGGTTCAAGGTCCAAAGTTCCAAGTTGCCCGTCAGCGGACGATTCCGTTGAACTTGGAACCTTGAACTTGGAACTTGGAACTTCCGGCCTAACGACTGGCTTGAAACTCCAATGGTCGCGCGGATCCTTCAGGACGACGGCATCGACGCCATCCGGCCAGACCGCGCCTTCGGCGATCCATCGGGCCAGGACCGCGATCTGCCCGGACGAGAGCCGACCGCCCTTCGGCGGCATGATCTCCTCCTCGTTGTCCGTCGTGACGAAGCGGAGGAGCGGGCTTCCCTCCGGATCGCCGGGCACGATGTCGGGCCCATGCCTGTCTCCGCCCCGGAGGGCCGCTGACTTCACGTCGAGGCGGAGCCCCGACCTCCGTTGGTCGCCGCTGTGGCAATCGTAGCAATGCGCCTCGAAGATCGGACGGACGTCGCGGACGAAATCGACGGGGGCGGGGGCGGCGGCGGTCGCGCCCGGCAGGGCCAGGAGCAGGCAAAGGGCGCGGATGGGCGGACGGAGGCGTCGCATCGGGTTCTCTTCGTGAATCTCCACAAGAAGGCCGAATGCAACGGCAAGCCCGCACGCGATCGCGTTCCCGAAGCTCCCGCAGGGCCAGACGGCGGGCGCCAAGCCCGCTTGCGCATCGGCCAACTTGGGTCAAGGTTCGCCGCGAAAGAACCCCCATGCCGATCACCTATCTCGAGGCCATCCGCGAGGCGCAGGCCAAGGCCCTCGCCGAGAACGACTCCGTCTACATCTACGGACAGGACGTCGCCGCCTTCGGCGGCGCCTTCAAGGCGACGAAGCACCTCGCCGAGCGCTTCCCCGGCCGCGTCCTCGACGCCCCCATCAGCGAGGACGCCATGGTCGGATCGGCCATCGGCGCCGCCATCGAGGGGATGCGCCCCGTCGTCGAAATGCAGTTCGCCGACTTCTCCTCCATCGCCTTCAACCAGATCGTCAACCACGCCGCCACCCACTACTACCGCACCGGCGTCCCCTGCCCCGTGGTGGTGCGCCTTCCTTCCGGCGGCACCGAGGGCAGCGGCCCCTTCCACAGCCAGTGCCTCGAGTCGATCTACTCGCACTACCCCGGCGTCGTCGTGATGACCCCGGCCACGGTCGAGGATGCCTACTGGATGTTCCTCGAGGCCGTGGCCATCGACGATCCCGTGCTCTTCTGCGAGCACAAGCTCCTCTACTACCACCTCAAGGCCGACGCCCTGCCCGACGGGCCCGTCCTGCCCGCGGGACGCGCCCGGGTCCTCAAGCCCGGCCGTCACGCCACCGTGGTGACCTACAGCGCCATGGTCCACGAATCGCTCAAGGCGGCCAACGAGCTCGCCGGCGAAGGCTGGGACATCGAGGTCGTCGACCTGCGCACGGTGAAGCCCCTCGACACCGACACCGTCCTCGGCTCGGTCGCGCGGACGGGCCGCCTCCTCTGCGTGGGCGAGGGCTTCCCCTGGGGCGGGGTCACCGCCGAGGTCGTCGCCCGCGTCGTCGCCGACGGATTCCATCTCCTCGACGCGCCGCCCCTGCGGCTGAACTGCCGCGACACCCCCATCCCCTACCATCCCAATCTCTGGAAGGCGCACCGGCCCACCTCGGCGAGCATCGCCGACAGGCTGAGAAGCCTCCTGCACCTCTGAGGCGCGGGACGAGGCCCGGACAGGAAAATCCGGTCCTTTGACAACGACCGGCCCGTGCGCTTCGGGCTCAGCTCTCCTTCTCGAGATCGCCGATCTCCTTGGCGAGATCGGTCATGCGGTGGACTTCCCGCCGATAGCCCTCCTCGTCGTTCTGCAGATAGAACTCGTCTCGGCGGATGCGGCATTCCTCCAACTGGACTCGCAGGCGCTCGACGCGCTCCAGCAGATCGGGGACGGAGATTCCCTCTTCGCCGCGGACCGGGGCGGATTCCTCCGCGGCGGGCATCCGCGCGGCGAGGGCGACCCTCTCGACGGTCGGCTCCTCGGCGCTGCGCTCCGAAGTGGCCAGGGAAACGGTCGGCTCGGAACGCTGGAACAGCTGCGACATCTCGGCGTAGAGCCGCTGCACGGGCGGCTCGAACACGGGGGCGGCGACCTGGACGAGACGGACGACCGACAGGCAGAGGACCACGCCGGCGGCAATGCCGAGAGAGCGCCGGACCCGCGCGTCGTCGAGCATGCCGGCTGCGGCGGCGGACAGGCGCGCCCAGGTCCCGGTCTCGGCCGTCTCGTCCTCGTCGATTTCGAAATCGGAATCGAAATCCCCCACAATCAGCTCGAAAATCGATTCGCACTCGCAGAGCGCCAGGTCCTCGCTGCAGAGCCACTGGTAGAAGTTCAGGAGACCGACGGCCGTGAAGGCCCCGGGCCGCACGATGTAGATCTCCTTGGCGATTTCCTCGAAGGTTCGCTTTCCATCGAATCGAGAGAGAATCTCGTATTGCCAAGGCTTCAACGAATAGCGCCGGCCCGTCCCGACCGCCTCCGCAATGATCGCGCCTCCCCCTCGATGGAAGCGCAATGGCGCACTGAGGCGGAATCGCAGCGGAAAGATCTCCGCGAGTTTTCCTGGCAAGCGATGATTCAAGATTTGTAAATTGTCAATTTTACAAAAATTATAGACCGCCGACAGAAATCGTCCACTGTTTTTATGGGAATCGCGAAAAATTCCCGATGCTTGATTCACTCGTCTCCATCCCGACCGACAGCGAGCTCGGCCAGCAGCGGCTTCACTGCAGCGGGGCTCAGCTTGGGGAGAGCCGAGAGAAGACGCGCGATCTTCCCGGAAACGAGGGGCGCCGCATAGCTGCTGCCGGTCTCGATTTTGGTCCCGCCATTCAGCCAGGGCACCTCGACCCGCTCCCCTTTGGCGAGAAAGGAGACCATGCGTCCGCGCACGTGGTAGAGCGCATCCGGCGGGCAGTCGATCCCGCGGACGCCGATCACGCTCGGAAAATAGGCGGGCCATTCGCGGACCGACTCGTCGAGGTTGCTGCAGGCGGCGACGATCTGGACCCCTTCGAGATAGGCCCGGTCCACCCATTCCTTGTAGTCCATCACGTAGCGAGGAAGGCCGCGGCATCCGAAGCTGCAGTTGACGATGCGGTAGCCGCGGGAGATGGCCTGGTTGACGCATTCGGCGATGACGAAGCTGCGGGCGTGGTTGCTGCTGTCCAGGGCGCGGAAGCTGCCGAGGGTCGCCCCCGGAGCGGCTTGGCGGAGCAGGCTGGCGACGGCGGTTCCGTGGCCGTAGGCGTCGCCGCCCCGACCCTCTTCGATGTGGAGGTTGACCCCGTCGCAGGACACGGTGACCTCGTCCGCGAGGATCAGGTCGCGGAGGGCGGGATGGCTCGCGTCCACGCCCGAGTCGACGATGGCGACTTTCACCCCCGATCCGTCGCCCTCGGCGAGGGCCCGCCTGGCTCGCTCCAGATCGGGCCAGGTGGCATGGCATGGCTCAGCCCCCATCGCCAAGGCCGAGCAGGGAAGTGAGAAGGGTGCCGTCGATGAGCCGCTCCACGAAGTTGGCGGCCCGGGCGAGAATCTCGACGTCGGAGGAGCGGAAGCCCTCGCGCGCCTTCGGAGCGTCGGCGAGCTGGACGCAGGAGATCACTCCCCGCAGACCGAAGGCGAAGTAGAACGGCACCGCGATCATCGCCGTGGTGCGCTGGGAGATCTTCCGGTCGAGCGTGTCGTCGTGCCCGGAGTTCGCCGCGATCCGGTTTTCGCAATAGGGCTGCTGCTGGGCGAAGACCATGGAGACGATCCCCTGCCCCACCGGCTGCCGAAACCCGACGAGTCGGTCGGATTCGTTCCCGGAATTGTAGCAGGCGACGAGTTCGCCCGCCTTTCGGTCGACCAGCCACACCGTCCCCTCGCAGCCGCCCGCGTCCGCGAAGGCGGTGCGCAGCAGGGAAAGTGCGCCCGGATCGATCAGGGAGATCAACTGAGAGGGCTCGCAGCCCTCGAGCCATGCTTCCAAATGCGCTTCGACCGCCCGGGCCGATTCGCCGAGCCCGGAGAGGCGCAGAAGCTGGGTGTTCGCCGCCGCCATCTCAAGCCTGCTCGCGCAAGGTCTTCACCAAGGCGTGGAGGGCCGTTTCGTTCTCGAGAAGTCCGGGGAGGAGTTCGCGCCGCTCGCTCGGCCCGAGCTTGCCCGAAGCGAAAAGCCGAATGCGCTCCACTTGCTCCTCCGTCAGCGGAGAGGCGGAGCGTCCGGAGACCTCGGGACCGAGGCTGTCGAGGAATTGGGCAAGCACGGCGATTTCGTTGTTCATGGTCGAATTCATGGGGACGCAGGGTGTCTTCTCCTCCCGACGGATCGAGCGCGGGCATTATGCAGCTTATCCGAAGGATTTCCGAAAGAATTTTCGACTCTCTCCCCCTCGTTGAAGCCAACTCAAGATAATTTATCAGAAAAGGTGAATCTTATGATTTTTATATTGACCTGCTCCGCCCCTTTCGTTAGGCTTCGATCACTCGGGTGACATGGAATGGCCCGCGCGATGGCTTAAGCATTTGTTTTGAGGGGTTATGGTGGCGTCGTCCTCAAGGGGCGGCGCCACTTTTTTTGCGGGGCCCGACGCCACCGGACGTCCCTTCTGCCCGTCGCGGGACGGTGTGACAAAGAAGGAGCCGATCCGGCAGGGGCAGGCTCGGGGGGAAGCGGCGGTACACAAAACGGCCCGGCACTTGAACTTTCGTTCACCGCACCGGGCCGCCCCGTTCCGCACAAAAATTTTCCGCTCCCCCCGCCGTTTTTCACCGTAGCCCTCGTTCTCGGAAAACGAGGCGATCCTCTGAAAAGGAAGCAAACTTCCAGAAACCTAACACTTCAACCGCAGTCCGCAACTGGATTTTGAGAAATTTCCCGCAAATTCCTCTCAATGTTTCAAAATTCTTTCAAAACTCCTTCCGGGCTGGAGCGATCTCCTTTTCGCCGTCAATTTTAAAAAGCCCAAAGTTTCACTCGACAGAACCCAACTTTTCCTCATTATTCGGGATGGCTTATCATTTGTGAGAATTGATTTCTCGCTTTTGCAATTCCTCGTCCCCTCCCCTTCCCGTCATGCGCCTGAAATCGCTGGAGATCCACGGCTTCAAATCCTTTGCCGACAAGACCAAGCTCGAGTTCCACGAGGGCGTCACCGGCATCGTCGGTCCGAACGGGTGCGGCAAGTCGAACATTGTCGATTCGATGCGCTGGGTTCTGGGCGAGACCTCGGCGAAGGCCCTTCGCGGCGACGACATGTCCGACGTCATCTTCAACGGCACCGACCGGCGCTCCCCCCTCGGCATGGCCGAGGTCACCCTGACGCTCTCGGGCTGCTCCGGCATCCTCGAGACCGACTACGACGAAGTCTCGATCGGGCGGCGCGTCTTCCGGGACGGCAAGAGCGAGTACCTCGTCAACAAGCAGCCCTGCCGCCTCAAGGACATCCAGAATCTGCTGATGGGCACCGGGATCGGACGCACCAGCTACTCGATCATGGAGCAGGGCAAGATCGACATGCTGCTCAGCTCCAAGCCCGAGGACCGGCGCGCCGTCTTCGAGGAGGCCGCAGGGATCACGAAATACAAGACGCAGAAGAAGGAGGCGCTCCGCAAGCTCGACTACACCGAGGCCAACCTCGTCCGCATCCGCGACGTCATCGCGGAGAACGAACGCCAGATCCGCTCCCTCTCGCGACAAGCCTCGAAGGCGAAGCGCTACCAGTCGCTCTTCGACGACGTGCGCGTCCTCGAGCTGCACCTCGGCCACAAGAAGTGGCGCGAGATCCGGGCCGAGAAGTCCGAGCTGTCCACCTCGATCCGCCAGTTCTCGCTTCGTCAGGACGAGCTGGAGGACGCGATCGAGAAGCGCCAGGCCGAGATGGCCTCCGCCCGCGTCGAATACCAGGAGATCGAGCGGAGGCTCTCCGAGCTTCAGGCCCTCCTCGCCCGCCTCGACAACGAGACCGGCACGGCGACGAACCGCATCGAGTTCAATGTCGAGCGCGCCCACGAGCTCTCCGTCCGCATCCGCCAGAACGAGGAGGAGATCGCCGAGGCGGCCGACAAGCGCATCCGGCAGGAAGCCGACATCGAGAACGCCAACCGCCAGCTCGAGGCGGTCGCGGAGCGGATCGCGGACGAACAGGCGCAGGTCGAAGGACTCGAATCCGAAACCAAGGCCGCGCGGTCGCGCCGCGAGGAGCTGAATCTGCGCCTCCGCCAGATCGAGGAGGAGCGCAGCGCCCTGAAAAGCCGCGTCGCCAGCCTTGAAGCCAACCTCGCCACCAACGAGAAGCAATCCGAGTCCGACTTGCAGCGCTCCGCCCAGTTGGCCGAGGAGGCCGCCCGGCTCCGGCTCGACGAGGACTCGCGCAAGGGCGACGCCGCCGAGTTCAAGGACCGCATCGCCAACCACCATCTCGCGATCGAGGCCAGCGAGGAGAATCTCGCCGAATTGGAGCAGAAATACCATCGGGCCAAGCGGGCCGCCGCCGACTTGCAGGAGGACCTCGCCTCGCTCCACAAGCTGCGCGCCGAAAAGCGCTCCCGCCTCGAGGTTCTGGAGCAGCTCATCGCCGACGGCGAGGGCTTCGAGAAAGGCACGCAGGAAATTCTGAAGGGGCTCGACGATCCCGACTTCTACGCCCCCCGGCTCCGGCCCCCTCTGGCGAGCCGGATCGAAGTGGACGCGCAATTCGCCGAAGCGATCGAAGCCGCCATGGGCCGCCGTCTCCAAGCCGTCGTCGTCGCCGACGCCGAGGTCGCGGAGCGGGTCGTCCGCACCCTCCGCGAAGGCAACCTCGGCAAGGCCTCGGTCATCGCCGAAACCCATCTCGACGCCTCCCCCGCCCCGACCAGGGGCCGCGCCCCGCTCGGCGCGATCGCCTGGGCCGCCGACAAGGTGCGTTGCGAGGCCTCCGTCCGTTCCCTCGTCGCGAGGCTTCTCGCGGACGTTCTCCTTGTCGAGGACCTGCCGACCGCCTTGCGCCTGCGCGAAGAGGGTTGCCCCTCCCCCATGGCCACCCTGGCCGGCGAATTCGTCACCGCCGAGGGCATCGTCCACGGCGGCCGCGCCGGCGACGGCTCCGTCTCGATCCTGCGGATGCAGACGGAGATCAGGGATCTGGGCGAAGTCGTCGACGCCCTCGACCACGAAGTCACGGCGCGGCAGGACCGGCGCGACGATCTCAACCGCCGCGTCGACGAGTTCGAAGGCAGCCTGCAGGAGGCCAGGGAACGGCTTCAGCAGAAGCGCGTCGCCTCGTCCACCCTGGAAGGCAAGCTCGCCTTGGTCGAACGCGACCTGAACCAGTTCCGCAACCGCATCGAGAGCCTCGAGTGGGAGCAACGCGAGGTCGAGGAACGCACCGCGCGGCTTCGCGAGGAACTGGAGGCGAAGCGCGCCGAGCGGGAGTCCGCCCTCGCCCGCGTCCACGAGCTCGATGGCGAGACCGAGTCCGCCGCCGCCGCCCTCGCCGAGGCCCGGCGACGCGAAGAGGAATTGACCGAAGCGGTCACCGAGGCTCGCACCCGCCTTGCCGTGGAACAGGGCACCCGCGAGAAGTTCGAGGAGCAGCGCGATCCCATGCTCGCCCGCCTTGCCGAGCTCGCCGAGCTCGCCGCCCGGAGGGAGGCCGAGACCGTCGACTATCGCGCCCGCATCGAGCGCGCCGAGGCCGAATCCTCCGCCCTGCAGGAGCAGATCCGCGAATGGGAGGTCGCAGCCGCAACCGCCGCGGAGGAGCGCGACCGCATCCGCGAGGAGCGCGAGGGCTATTCCACCCGCATCGAGGCCGGCGAGACCGACCTCACCCGCATGCGCAAGGAAGTCCAGTCCGTCGCCTCGCAGCGCGGCAAGGAGGAGGTGAAGGTCGCCCAGCTCGACCTCACCCTCGAAAACCTCGAGCGCCATTGCCGCGACCGCTACCGCACCGAGCTCGAGTTCTTCGAGCCGGACAGCCACGCCCTCCTTCTCGCCATCGAGGAGCGGCGCAAGAACGGGGCGACGAGAATCCGCGCCTACTCCGAATCCGAAACCGGGGAAACCGAGGGCGCGGCAGACGCCGGCGCATCCATCGAAACGGCAGCGGGCTCCCCCCGCCCTGCGGAAGCGTCCGCCGACGAGGAAGAAGAGGCGGTCCTCGAGGACCCCGCCGAACCCGACTGGGACTTCGTCGAGGAGGTGGTCGCCCAGCTCCGCACCAAGCTCGACTCGATGGGGCCGGTCAACATCGACGCCATCGAGGAGTTCGACGAACTGGAGGAGCACTACCGTTTCAACGTGCAGCAGCTCCAGGATCTCGAAAACTCCAAGGAGGAGCTGCTCCGCATGATCGCCCGAATCAACCGCGACACCCGCAAGATGTTCTCGGAGACCTTCGAGCAGATCCGCCGGAACTTCCGCGACATGTTCCGCGAGCTGTTCGGCGAGAAGGCCAAGGCCGACCTCGTCCTCCTCGACGACAACGATCCCCTCGAATGCGGCATCGACATCATCGCGAAGCCGCCCGGCAAGAAGCTTCAGTCCATCAGCCTTCTTTCCGGCGGCGAGCGGTCCATGACGGCGGTGGCCCTGCTCTTCGGCATCTACATGGTGAAGCCCTCGCCCTTCTGCGTCCTCGACGAGCTCGACGCCCCCCTCGACGAAGCCAACATCGCTCGCTTCCTCCGGGTGCTCGACCGCTTCATCGGCGGCAGCCAGTTCGTCATCGTGACCCACAGCAAGCGCACCATGTCCCGCGCCGACGTGATCTACGGCGTCTCCATGGAGGAGTTCGGGGTCTCCAAGACCGTCGGCGTGACCTTTTCGAAGGCGAACGAGGCCAAGGGCGGCAAGCAGGCCATGGTCGGCGGGTGAACAGGCCGGGGCCGGAGCCCCCGCCCCGATGGGGCCATCGTCTCAGCGCCGGGGCAAGTCCTCCTCGGCAGCGTTGGGCACCGCCTTCCACAAGGCTTCCGAGAAATAGTCCCTTCCGAAGCGGTCCGGGCGCGCCGTGGTGTAGTAGATCCGCTCGCGGTCGAACAGCTGCTCCGGCTGGTAGAAGGCGGACAAGGCGGAGACTTCGGCGAGATCCTCCGGTTCGGGCTCCTTCTGCATCGTCGTCTCGATGAGATACTGCCTGCCCTCGGCGCACACCACCACCCAGGCGTGCTGCCCGATGTTTCCGTTCCATCCAATGGCGACGCGGGCCTCGAAGCCCGCCCCGATGAGCAGGTCGGCGAGAAGAATGGCGGTATCCTCGCAGTCCCCCGCCGCCTCTTCCCATGTCTCGCTGGATGTCTTCCAGACCTCATGGTCGCCCCCCGGAGAACGGTCCTGGTCGAGTTCGTATTCGCAATGCGCCGCCACCCGCCGCCAGAGCGCGAGTATCCGTTCCGCAGCGGTGGCCCCGGGCGCGGCTTCCTCCCCCGGCGGCAGGGTGAAGCCTTCGAAGAACTCGGGAGCCCGCCTCATCTCCCCTCCGGTGCCCACCGCGAGCACGTCGAAAGGCAAATCGCAGTGCGGGCAGGAGAGAATCAGCGTCCGGGAGTCGCGGTCCAGCTCCAGCGCGTGGGTCGCCGAGCAGTGGGGGCAACGATTATGAAAGCGCCCGCCTCGTTCGTTCGCCGCACGGAGCGAGAACTCGGGGAGGCGCCGCGACATCACCGCGAGCGCGCCCAGCCCGGTCCCCGCACGGAAGACCGTCGTGTTGACCGAGTCGAACTCGGGGCTCGCCACCGCCCTCCATCCCGCCAGCTTTCCGAGCAGATCCTCCCGGCTGCCCGACGTGACCAGGTTCGCGGCCAAGTACTGGGCTCCGGGGAAACGCTGCTGCAGCGCGTCGAACACCTCGTCCAACTCCAAGTCCCGGGGCCGTGAATGCGCCCCGATCCATTCGCCCAGAAAGCCTTGGATCGCTTCGTCGCCACGGAGCTGCTCCACCCCGGCGGAAAGACGGAGGCGGTTCACTTTCGCCATCGTGTCCGAGCGGAATCCTCGCTGGAACGCGGAATCAAGTTCCGGTCGCGCCCCAAAAAGACCGCCGAGGTCCACTCCACCCGACCAGTGCAGGCAGGCCATCAAGGCCATCCCTGCGGCAAGCGACCAGCCGCCGAAGCTGAGAAAGCATCGCACCATTCGTTCTCGATCTGTCTGTCTGCGCGTGTGTTCCGGATGCGTCGCCGCACCCAGGGAGGGGTTTATTATGGAAATTATAATCCCGTTCCCATTTGCCGCCACAGGTTATTTGATTGTTCCAGACGGAGAAAGGTAAATTTTTAAAAAATTTCCCCTCTATCACTGCGACGCGGCAGGCGGGCAGAAAGGCGCCTCGTCGAGACACTCGTCCCGACGCGAAGCGTCCCTCGATCCTTGCCGCCGGGAAGCTCAGCGCGCCGAGACCTTCGTTTCCGCCGGGATGCTCGGACGAGGCCACTTCTCGCGCAACACGCCGCCGTGACGAGCGGAGAGATAGACGAGACCGACCGAGACGTGCGCCTTGTCGAGCAAGCTCAGCATCCAGACTGGCTCGCTGCCCTCTTCGCGGACTCGCAATTGGAAATGGACGCTTTCGAAGGCGACCCCGCGGGAACTGGCCCGCGCTTCGGCGATCCGAAAGGCCTCGGACGAGCGGATTTCAAGCGACTCCCGCAGGATCGGCAGATGCGGCAAGTCCTGCCCCGGCAAGGCGGCGAAGGTTCGCTCCGCAAGAATTCCGCCCCGGGCGAAAACCGATTCGCGCAGAGGCGCCCGTCGCTCCACGTTTCCCGTCAGGACGAGCCACTGCACCGGCAATGGCTGCCCGTAGAAGCCGACCATCCCGAGCACCCTCTCGCCTGCTTCGAGCGACGCGACCTTGGAGAAGCCGTCGAGCGCTTCGAGCGCCTCCTCGCCCTCCGAGGCTTCGGTCTCCGCCACGGCGCGTCCGGCCGAAGCCGACAGCGACAGCAGAAGCACAAGAAGACCGATCCACGAGGCTCTCATTTTACAGGCCCGCTCCGACGGGCTATCCTCCCTCTAAGATGAGGATTGCAGAATGATTAAGCAATCTAAATTTCTGATAAATACGGAATTTATTCCCGTCTCTTGCTTTTTCACCCTGCGACCATGCCCGTCTCGAAACCGGAAAGCGCCCTGCTCATTCTCGGACATGGCTCCACCGAGAATCCCGATTCCTCGCAACCTTGCTGGGACCACGCCGAGTCCATCGCCGCAAGCGGTCGCTTCGCCAGCGTGCATTGCGCCTTCTGGAAGGAGGAGCCGAGCTTTCGCCAGATCTGGCCGATGATCGAGGAGCGCGAGGTCTACATCGTGCCGAACTTCATCAGCGAGGGCTACTTCACTCGCGAGGTGCTGCCGCGCGAGCTGGAGCTGACCGGACCGACGACGCGGCGCGGGGACCGCGTCCTCCACTACTGCGATCCCGTCGGCGTCCATCCGTCCATGACCGGACTGCTCACGAAGCGCGCCCTCGAAATGCTCGGCGACGCCGTCCCCCCCGAGGAGACCTCGCTGATCGTCGTCGGCCACGGCACCGGACTGAACCAGAAATCGGCCGAGGCGATCAAGGCCCAGGTCGAGGCGCTCCGGTCGGGTCCGGTCCCCTTTGCCCGCGTCCTCGACGCCTACATGGAGGAGGCGCCCTACATCGCGGACTGGCGCCAGCTCGCCGACACCCCGAACGTCGTCGTGGTCCCCTTCTTCGTCGCCGACGGTCTCCACAGCTATCAGGACATCCCCGTGCTTCTGGGAATCGAGAGCGAACCCACCGAGGCCGCGAGCCGGCGCGAGGTCTTCCGCCACAATCCCCACCACATCGACGGGCGCGTTCTGTGGTACAGTTCCGCCATCGGCACCGATCCATCGCTCGCCGAGGTCATCGTCGACCAAGTCGCCCACTTCGACGCCCACCATCGAGCATGAGCCTCGCCGACGTCCTCGCCTCCCATCTTCCGGCGGGCGCCCGCCTCTCCTTCGGGGAGCTGATCCTCTCGCGCCGGGACGACGGCCTCTTCGAGGCGAGGCATGGCGCCGACGCAGAGGCCGGCCACGGAGATCTGGAGCTCCTCGGCTCCGTCCGCGAACTGCGCGAGCTCGCGAAATACGACGGCTCCGGCGCCTACCGCCCACTCAAGACCGCGCCCACCTTGAAAACCGGATGGAGGACGGAGACCGGGTCCTCCGCCGAGTTTCTCGCCCGTCTCGACGCAATCTACCCAGGGGGCTTCGCGACCTGGGCCGCCTATTCGGACGGCCGGACCGCCGCCGTCCCGCTGCGGCAGACCCTCGATCGCCAGACCGGCATGTATCGCCTCGCCGGAACCATCGACGACGAAGACGCCATGCGTCTCCAGAAGGAGCTGTGCGCCCCGGGCTGCCTGCGGCGCATCGTCTGGCCCATCGACGGCCAAACCGCCCCCGTCGCCGTCGCGAGAAGCTCCGGATCGATCCCCCTCCTCTGCGTCGAGGCCTGCACTCTCGCGGTGAGCCGGGCCCGCGAACTCGCCAAGGAGGCCCGCGCCAAGAGCCAGCCCTAGCCGCATCCGGCGGACGCGGGTCGGACGCCCCTCCGACGCCGACCGAGGTCGATGACCTCGGCTACATCCGCCTCCGGGCTCACCTCGGATCGACTCCGCGCCAGAAGCGGCTCGACTCCCGGTCCGACTCGGGACTCCCCTGGGGGATCTCCCTTTCGGTGAGCCGCTCCACGTGTCCGTCGAGGAAGGCGACGATGGCCTTGCCGCCGCCCCAGCGCCTCTCGATGGTCTCGACGATGGCCGGGAGATCCGAATGCATCACCACATTGGGCTCGATGCAGTCGATGTAGAGCATCGCCCGGGGCGAGAAGACCAGGTTCGCGAGGGTCTTCTCCGTCAGATAGGGGTCGGAGGAATTCACCTGTTCGTAGATGCGGTCGTACTGGAGGTTCGCGTTCATGGCGTAGCTGTGGCGATGCCAGTTCCGCTCGGTGGGATCTCTCTTCACCGACATGGTGCTCTCGAAGATGGTGCCCTTCAGATGCTCGCCGTCCGCCGTCACGTTGTATTGAGTGACTTCCTCCTCCTTGTTCTCGCCCATGTAGACTGCGGCGAAAACCACCCCGTCGAGCCAGAGCCCCGATTCGCCGAGGTCGTAGTGCTTTGGAAAGTAGTCATCCTCGCTCACCCCGCTGGGCGCCCGCATCCCGCCGGGATATTCCGGGGACGGCAGACGCCCGCCGTGGTCCGCCGCCCAGGTGATCGTCGCGCCCGCGAGCTGCTTCAGGTTCGACGTGTTCTTGGAGGCCTCGGCGACTTCCTGGACCTTGCCGAGACCGGGGACCAGCAGGGCGAGCAGGATGGCGATGATGCCGAGGACGATCAGGAGCTCGACGAGGGTCATGCCGGACGGGCGGCGGGAAACGGAGGCAGTGCTGTTCATCGGAGAAGTGGGACCGGACCCCGTTCGCCGTCTGTTCGGCCGCATGGTTCCGGATGAAGCCGATCCTAACGGAGCCAAGGGAAAAGGGTCAAGCGGGAAAAACACTTTCGTGCGCAACGGGAGAGGCTCCCAGGAGGAACGGCGCCCGGCTGAGCGCCCCGATCGTCCTTTCTCTGGGACGACGTGCTTCCGCCCCCCTCGCCGCTTCCCGCTCCCTCCGTCGAGTTCCGGATGCCTCGCGCCTACGCCAGATCGCCCATCATGGAGCTCCCCGGTCCGGGCAACGGCCCCGCCGCGCTCAGATCAGCTGCCTCCGCTTCACCGTCAGATACTGCGCCACGGTCTCGGCGCAGAGCTCCTCGTGCTCGGGCATGCCGAACTCGACGCCGAGATGGCGGAGGCGGTTGGCGGTTTCGCGCAATTCCTGCCATTGGAAATGCCCGCCTAGCGCTCCGTAGATCTCCGCCGCCGTTCCGGGGAGCTGCTGCGGGGAGAAGAGCGGATGGGCCGCCTCGGGCCGCACCATGTTCACGAGGACGAGGTGCTGCCGGCTCACCAGTGGCAGGGCCAGGTGGAACTGCTCGGCGGTGAGCGGGTCGCTCAGATCGACCAGCATCACCAGCAGCGCCCGGCGGGTGAGGCGGCGGCGCAGGGCCACCATGAGCTGCTCGAAGTCGGGCGCCACCGGCTTCGGCTCGAGGGTGTAGAGCGCGTCGCGGACGAGGTTGTAGTGCCCCTTGCCGTTCTTGGCGCGGATGAAGCGGTCCTCCTTGTCCGCGAAGCTGACGAGGCCGAAGAGGTCCCCCTGCCGCTCCGCCACCGACGCGAGGATGAGGGCACAGTGGAGGAATTTCTCCAACTGCGTCGTCACGAGGTGCTCCCCCCCGGCCGAGTCCTCGCGGTAGAGCCAGTCGCCGTCGGGCGCATCCGCCACCGGCACGCGGATCTCGCGGGCGCTGAGGCGGGAGTGGTCCACGACCACGTAGACCTCCTGGGTGCGCTCGATCTGGTAGGTGCGCGTCACCGGATTGCGGCGCCGCGCCGTGGCCTTCCAGTCCACGTCGATGTAGTCGTCGCCCGGCTGGTAGTCGCGGAGCTGCTCGAAGTCGCGCCCCTTCCCGACCTGCCGCACCAGGTGGCTGCCGTCGTTCCCTCGCATCAGGAAGACGCTGGAAAGCCGCCTCCGCTCGGCCCGCAGATCGGGATAGACGCGCACCTCGGTCGCGGGGGCGAAGCGTCGCCGCAGCAGCCAGAGGCCGAGCCGCGAGCGGGTCTCGACCGGCACCGTCTCCAGAAAGAAGCGCCCCCGGCGCAGGGGCTTCAGCGGATAGGCGACGGTCCGCCGCTTCCCCGTCTCCAGCCCGCCGATCCGCCCCACGACCTCGCCTTCGACCCGGAAGTCCGCCGGGATCTCGACGCCGTAGCGCAGCCAGGACAGCGCCTCGCCCCGGTTCGCGATCACCACCGGCACGGTCAGCTCGCGGCCCTTGGTGCAGCGGATCAGGTCCGGCAGCTCCACCGCGATCCCGTCCAGCCTCGTCCGGGAGAGGAGCAGGTCGAGCAAGGCCGCGGCAAGGACGAGCAGCAGCACCGCGAGCGCCGCCATCCTCCCCGCCCCATCCTCGTGGACGTAGACGGTCGAAGCGGGTACGACGACCAGCAGGGCGATCCAGAGCAAGGGAAGATGCGGCACGGCTCGCATGGCTGGGCGGGGTTGTCCCGGACTCAGCGCGGCACCGCGACCGCCTCGAGGAGCTTGCGGACCGCCTCGTCCACGGTCACGCCCTCGATTTCGTACTCCGGACGCAGCACGATGCGGTGGGAGAGCACCGGATGGGCCATGGTGCGGATGTCGTCCGGGGTCACGTAGTCGCGGCCCTCCACTGCGGCAAGGGCGCGGCTGGAAAGAAGGAGCGCCCGCGTGGCGCGAGGACCGGCGCCGACCTGGATGCTGTCGAGCTCGCGCGAGCGCCTCACGATCTCGACGACGTAGGCGACCAGCTCCTCCTTCATCGTGATGGCCTCGAGGGCCTCGCGCATCCGCCCGATCTGCGCTTCGCCCAGGACGGGCCGGATCGAGCCGCCCTCGAGGAGATGCTCCGGCGTCTCCCGCCCGAGCGTCGCCGTCGCCAGCCTCAACTCCTCCTCCTCCGTCGGGTAGTCCATCTCGACGCGCAGGAGGAAGCGGTCCTTCTGCGCCTCGGGCAGCGGATAGGTGCCCTCGTATTCGACCGGGTTCTGCGTCGCGAAGACGGTGAAGCTGGCGGGGAGGCGATGGGTCTGGCCGTCGATGGTCACGAGACGTTCCTGCATGGCCTGGAGCAAAGCCGACTGCGTCTTGGCCGGGGCGCGGTTGATCTCGTCGGCGAGGAGAAAGGAGGTGAAGACCGGTCCCTTCACGAGGTGGAAGGCGCCCTCCTGCAAATTGAAGACATTCGTCCCGGTGATGTCCGAGGGCATCAGGTCCGGCGTGAACTGGATGCGGGAGAACTCCGCCCCCAGCACCTTCGCCAGGGTCCGCACCAGCAGGGTCTTCGCCACCCCCGGCACCCCTTCGATGAGGATGTGGTTGCCAGTGAAGATGGCGATGAGACAGAAGTCGACCACCCTCTGCTGTCCGATGATCACCTTGGCGACCTCGGCGCGGGCGCGGGCGAGAATCTCTTCGACCGGTGGCGGCGGGGATTCGGAGTGGGGCGGGACATCCATCGCCCGCTTCATTCGCACAGGGAGGCGGGGTCGGGCAAGCGGAGAATGCGGCCGGGCCCCGCAGCCGCCTCCACCGGCGGGCGATGCAACGGTTCCGAACGGGGACGGAAGCCGCTTGGACGCCCGATCCGCCGCGCGGGCCGCACGGCCCTTCCCTTGGATCACCCCAGCAGCGGGGCCTCTCCGGGGCGAAAGACGATGATCCCCATGTTGGTGCTCTTTCCCTTCAGGTAGCTGGAGATGCGGTCGTCCACCACGCAGCAGCGTCCCTTGCTGCGGGAGGAGGTGGCGTGCATGTAGCGGCAGTTCGCGCCGTCGCGCAGGGCCAAGCCGACGTGCGAAGTGTAGCTGGAATGCCAGTTCGTGGCGATGGCGACGACGTCGCCGTCCTCCAGCCGCGACTCGATCCCCGCGACCCTGGCGTTGGGAACGTAGGTCACCGGCAGCGCCGAGACGCGGGCCTCGATCTTCGCCATTTCCGGAATCAGCGAGGGGTCGTTCCGGAGGTAGCGGTAGGATTTCCACGCCGACTGCATCTCGCGGATGTTGCGGCGGACGGGCACGCCGCCGAGGGAGGCGGTCACGTTCCTGCCCAAGCCGCGGCGCTCGCTGTCGGCGAAGACCTCCTCGAGGTGGTGCATCCGGCTGAGGTAGCTCCCGTCGCAGCGCCCGCCGCGGTAGCGCTCCAGCTCGATGTAGTGGAGAAAGGCCTCGCGCGACCAGAGCGAAGGAGGGTTTCCGACCATCCGGGCGAAGGCCAGGGCGGCCTCGTAGAAGGTCCAGCAATCCAGCGCGTCGAAATTCACCGAGGGGGATTCGACCTTGTCGTCGATCTCGAGAGTGTAGTTTCCGTAGGGCGTTCCGCAGAGCGCCTTGCCGCAGGTGGCGGTGCGGCGGCCGATGGGCAGCTTGGCCCAGCCCTCCTTCCTGGCCCGCTCGCAGAGGAGGTGGAACTTCGCCTCCCCCTTGAAGACCGTCGCCCAGGGCAGCCGCGGCTGCCGAAGCGTCACCGACGCCGGCGTCTCCGGGACCGTCTTGCACGCCCCCAGAAGCATGCCGGCGCCCGCGCCGCCCAGCGCGTCGAGGAACTGCCTGCGGGATCGGATGGCGGAAACGGAATGGGATGGCATGGGAGAAACGGAAAACGTAAGCCGATTGCTCCGGCGGTTCAAGCGCGACGCCCGCACGCAACCGGGCCGCACCGGGCCGCCCGCAGCATCCCGGATTCCATCCGCCGGAGGCGGCGCAAAAGGGTTGACAGCTCCGGCGCCATCCGTCCATTGGCGGAATGGTCAACATTCGAATCGGCATCGTCGGCTACGGCAATCTGGGGCGCGGCGCGGAGCGCGCCATCCGGCAAAACGACGACATGGAGCTGGCGGCGGTCTTCAGCCGCCGGACCCTGGACCATCCTCTCTACCGGCCCCTCGACGAACACCGGGAGTGGACGGATCGCCTCGACGTGCTGATCCTCTGCGGGGGCTCGGCCACGGACCTGCCGGAGCAGGGCCCCAGCCTGGCGGCCCGCTTCAACGTGGTCGACAGCTTCGACACCCACGCCCGCATCCCCGAATACTTCGAGGCGGTCGACGCCGCCGCCGCCGCCGCCGGCAAGGTGGCCGTCATCTCCACCGGCTGGGATCCCGGGCTCTTCTCGATCCTGCGGGTGCTGGGCGAGTCCGTGCTTCCCGCGGGCAGCACCTACACGTTTTGGGGGAAGGGCGTCAGCCAAGGCCATTCCGACGCCCTCCGCCGCGTCCCCGGCGTGCGGGACGCCCGCCAATACACCGTCCCTTCCCCAGCGGCGCTGGACTCGGTGCGCCGCGGGGAGAATCCGCCGCTTTCGACGAGGGAGCGCCACACCCGCGACTGCTACGTGGTGCTGGCCGACGGCGCCGACCCGGAAGCGGTGAGGAAGCAGATCGTCGGAATGCCGAACTACTTCGCCGACTACGACACCACCGTGACCTTCCTTTCCCAGGAGGAGCTGGACCGCGAGCACTCCGCCCTGCCCCACGGCGGACTCGTGCTCCGCAGCGGCGAGACCGGCGACGGCAACCGCCAGCTCGTGGAGTTCGGCTTGAAGCTCGACAGCAACCCCGAGTTCACTTCCAGCGTCCTCGTGGCCTACGCCCGCGCCGCCTATCGAATGCACCGGAAGGGCGAGCGCGGAGCCCGCACCGTGCTCGACATCCCCATCGGCAGCCTCTCGCCCCACGCCCCGGAAGACCTGCGCCGGGACGCCCTCTGAAGCTCGCCGACCTCCGGAACGC
>CAYMMC010000010.1:12554-20441 GCA_964391125.1 uncultured Akkermansia sp. | reverse complement strand
CGTAGGGGTCGCGCAGCTTCAGCACCTTGAGGATGTCCTCGCGGACCTCGGGCGTGGCGGTGGCGGTGAAGGCGGCGGTCTGGGGATGGTCGAGCGCCTCCAGCGCGAGGGAAAGGCGGAGGTAGTCGGGGCGGAAGTCGTGCCCCCACTGGCTGACGCAGTGCGCCTCGTCCACCGCGACGAGCGCCACCGGGACCTGCCGCAGGGCGCGCAGGAAGGACTGGCTGCGGAAGCGCTCCGGGGCGATGTAGACCAGCTTGTATCGTCCTGCCGCGATCTCGCGGAGGCGGTCGCTCTGCTCGCCGGGCGACAGGGTGCTGTTGACCATCGTCGCGGGGACGCCCTTGCGGAGGAGGCCGTCGACCTGGTCCTTCATCAGGGCGATGAGGGGGCTGACGACGAGGGTGACGCCCTCCATGACCATGGCGGGGAGTTGGTAGCAAAGCGACTTCCCGCCGCCCGTGGGCATCACCGCGAGGGTGTCGCGCCCCGCCAGCAGCGACGAGACCACCGGAGCCTGCCCGGGCAGGAACTCGCGGAATCCGAAATGGCGCTCGAGCGCCGCATGCGGATCGCGGATAAGGGCTTGGTCGGCGGCGAAGGCGGGCATGGGCGCTGTTAGTATGAACAAATCGACGTGACTTGCATCTTCTTTCGCAGACAAAATCGCTTTCCACAAGCGGCGGGAGTCGGCGCCACGATCCGAGGCGGCGTTTCCCGGCGGATGGGACTATACTCGGGAGCCCGCCATGACGACTTCGCCGCAGGATCCCATCCACCAACCCCACGACAAGCTGTTCAAGGCCAGCTTCTCCGATCCCGCCAACGCCGCCGCCTTCCTCCAGTGGCGCCTGCCGCCCGAGCTCGCTGCGGGCGTCGCATGGGACTCCCTGCACCTCGAGCCCGGATCCTTCATCGACTCCCATTTCCGCCACAGCGAAAGCGACTTGCTCTTCTCGGCCTCCTTCGGCGGAGGGGAGCGGAAGTCGCCCTGCCACTTCTACTTCCTGCTCGAACACCTCAGCGGCCCGGTCCCCTTCGTCGCGCTACGCCTTCTGCGCTACATGACCCGCATCTGGGAGGAGCGCTGCGTCCAGGCCAAGGCCAAGGGGGAAGGCGCGGCTCCCGAACTCCTGCCGCCGATCATCCCGGTGGTCGTCGCGCAGAACGACGGCCGCTGGGAGATCTCCTCTCGCTTCGCCGACCTCCTCGACCTTCCCGAAGGCCTCGAGGAGACCGTGCGCCCCTTCCTCCCCGACTTCGCCTTCTCGCTGCTGCAACTGGCGGAGATCCCTTACCAATCCATCGCCGGAACTCCGGCGGGCGTTCTGGCCCTGCGGGTGTTGAAGGCGGACCGGCAGGGCGAGCTGCTGGGCGACGAAGTCTGGGACGAGAAGCTGATGGCACAGGTGGCGAGGGAGTTCTTCGATCTGCTGCTCCGCTACCTGATGAGGGGCGGGATTGACTCGGAGGCCTTCGAGGCTAGAGTGGTGAAGCTTGTCGAACCCCAACTCCGCAACGCCGCCATGACGCTCGCCGAACAGTATATCGAGAAAGGCATCGAGAAAGGCATCGAGAAAGGTCGCGACGAGAGCCGCAGAGCCGACATTCTCGAAGCCTTGGAGATCCGCTTCGGATCGGTGCCCGAGGGACTGCGGGTGACGGTGGAGAGCGCGACCGGCCAACAACGCCTCCGCGAACTGCACCGCGCGGCGATCGCCTCGGCGACGATGGAGGAGTTCGCCCAGGCGATCTGAGAGACACCGCCGTCGCGGGCCGTTTGGATCCGACCGCGCCGTTTCCGCCGACAAAATCGCTTTTCACAACGCGCAGGAGGCGCTATCGCCTGCGGCGTATGAAGGAACTCCGTCTCGCCATCGTCGGGCACCGCTTCATGGGCCGTGCCCATTCGAACGCCTGGAACCAGGTCTTGCGCTTCTTCGATCCCGCGGCGAAGCCCGTGCTGAAAGTCGCCTGTGGCCGCGACGGGACGGCCCTGCGCGCCTTCGCCGACCGCTGGGGCTGGGCCGAAACCGCGACGGACTGGCGCAGCGTCCTTGATCGCGACGACATCGACGCCGTGGACATCGCCGCGCCGACCCATCTCCATGCCGAGATCGCCGTCGCCGCCGCCGAGGCGGGCAAGCACGTCTTCTGCGAAAAGCCCTTCGCCAACACCCTGGCGGAGGGCGAGTCCATGCTGGCGGCGGCGGAGAAGGCGGGCGTGGTCCACTATTTGAACCACAACTACCGCCGCTGCCCCGCCGTCCTGCTGGCGAAGCGTCTCATCGACGACGGCGAGATCGGCGACGTCTACCACTGGCGCGGCGCCTACCAGCAGAGCTGGCTCGTGAATCCCCAGCACCCCCTCGACTGGAAGCTGCGCAAGGCCACCGCCCAGGCCGGCCCGCTCTGGGACCTCGGCTCGCACGCCGTCGACCTGGCCCATTTCCTCGTCGGCGAATTCGCCGAGATCGACTGCCGCGGCAAGCAGTTCGTCGCCGAGCGGCCGCTCGCCGAGAACAACTCGAAAACCGGCCCGGTCGAGGTGGAATGCGCGGCGCTGATGACCGGAGAGTTCCGTAACGGCGCCCTCGCCTCGATCGAGACGACGCGCTACGCCACGGGTCGGCTCAACCGCCACACCTTCGAGATCTACGGGCGGAAGGGCGCCATCGCCTGGGACATGGAGGACATGAACCGCCTCCGCTTCCACTCGGGCAAGGACCTCCCCGACCGGCTCGGCTTCCGCGACATCCTCGTGACCGAGAAAGTCCACGACTACGTCGGCGCCTGGTGGCCCCCCGGCCACATCATCGGCTACGAGCACGCCTTCGTGCATGCCGCGATCGACTTCCTCGACGCCTGCGCCGGCGGGGGAACGGTCGAACCGAACTTCCGCGACGGAGTGAAGAGCCTGCAGGTGCTCGAAGCCGCCGCCGCGTCGATGGAATCGGGCCGACGCATCCGCGTCGCATCCTGAGCTACGCCGACGGAGGCGCACCCCGCCGACGCCGCAAAGGCATCGACCCGGTGCGCCCGGACCCGGCAAGCACGCCAATCGGCCATTGCTCCGATCCGGGAGCCGTGGCAGGCTCACCGTCCAAGCATTCCCATGAAACGAACCCATTTCGCGCTTTTCGCGGCCCTTCCCCTTCTCGCCGCCCCCGCCGCCGCCCAGCAGCAGGAAGCCCCCAAGTCGCCCACCGGCTACAGCGACACCCCCTTCCTGCCCGGAGGGAAGTGGCGCGTCCACGACGACGCCCGCCCGCGGCCCGTCGTCGTCACGCCCGGCGAATCCGCCTCCGAGGCGCCCTCCGACGCCATCGTCCTCTTCGACGGCAGCAACCTCGACGAGTGGATCATGGAGAAGGACAACTCCCCCGCCGACTGGACCGTGAAGAACGGCTACGTCGAAGTCCCGCCCAAGGGCAGCGGCGTCGGCGGCTACCTCAAGACGAAGCGCGAGTTCCGCGACGTCCAGCTCCACCTCGAATTCGCCACTCCCGAGAAGGTCGAAGGCAATTCGCAAGGCCGCGGCAACAGCGGAGTCTTTTTCCTGGGCGGCTTCGAACTCCAGATCCTCGACAGCCACGACAACGAAACCTACGCCGACGGACAGGCCTCGGCCCTCTACGGCTACAAGCCGCCGCTGGTGAACGCCTCCCGCAAGCCCGGCGAATGGCAGACCTACGACATCGTCTTCGAGGCGCCGGAATGGGACGCCGAGGGCAACTTGCTGAAAAAGGCCTACATCACCGTCTTCCACAACGGTGTCCTCACCCATCACCGCCAGGCCTACCTCGGCGCGACCGGCCACAAGCGCGTGGCGGACTACAACACGGTGATCGCGAGCGGCCCCATCAAGCTGCAGGACCACGGCAACCCGACCCGCTTCCGCAACATCTGGGTCCGCGAGCTCGACCTCGACGCCCACGAGTGAGAGCCGCACCGCGCGCGCCGCAGGTGCGCGGCGACCGCCTGAAAGCTCCCCCTTGGGAACTCCCTCGCTCGCCGGATGGGGCGCAAGCGGGCTTCCGCAGGCTTCTGATGCAGGACTGCGGACGTCGATGACGGCCCGTTGACCGGTCCCTTCGGCACGCTCACCGATTCCGCCGATGGCCAAGCCGTGCGAGCCGACCGGCCCGGATCTCAGACCCCCGTCTTGCGAGGCTCCTCCTTGGCCGCTCCCGACTCCGTCTCGCCCTTTCCTTCGACCGTCGGGGCCTTCTCGCCGCCGTCCTTTGCCTGCGCCCCCTCTCCGTGATGGCCATGATCCTCCCCATGGTGGCCGTGACCCAGATGAAGCGTCTTGGTGTCTTCGAAGGAATGGCGCTCGCACCCGATCAGGGCAAGCCCGAACAGAGCGGTCGAAAGGACGAGAAGGCTCAGCGATTTCATGCGCCTCCCTGTAAGCTTGGCCCCTTCGATTTGCAACCTTCAAAACCGGCCGCGCCCTGCGCTCGCATACGCTCCCGGTCGAGCGCGCCATTCCACCATCCAGCCATCGCCGGCGCTTGACCTTCCCGCCGCCGCTCTGCCATGCTCGCGCCATTCCGCATGTCCGACTCCGCTCCCCCCCTCCCCGCCGCCCCCTCGAGCACCCGCCGCGTCGTCCTCGCCAGCTTCGTCGGCACGACCATCGAATGGTACGACTTCTTCCTCTACGGCACCGCCGCGGCGCTGGTCTTCAACCGGCTCTTCTTCACCAACCTCGATCCGCTCGCGGGGACCATGGCCGCCTTCGCCACCTACGCGGTGGGCTTCTTCGCCCGTCCCCTCGGCGGGATCGTCTTCGGCCATTACGGCGACAAGATCGGACGGAAGTCCATGCTCGTGACCACGCTGATGATGATGGGGGTGGCCACGGTCCTGATCGGCCTGCTGCCGACCTACGAGCGCATCGGGCTCTGGGCGCCGGCCCTGCTCGTGCTGCTGCGCTTCGTGCAGGGCTTCGGCGTGGGCGGGGAATGGGGCGGGGCGGTCCTCATGGCCGTCGAGCACAGCCGAGCGGGGCGGCGCGGCTACCACGCGAGCTGGGTGCAGGCGGGCGTGCCGGTGGGGATGCTGCTGGCCAACGGCGTCTTCATGCTCGCCTCGCGCCTGGACGAAGCCGCCTTCCTGGCCTGGGGATGGCGCATCCCCTTCCTCCTCGGGGCGCTGCTGCTCGCGGTCGGCATGTTCATCCGGCTGAAGATCCTGGAGAGCCCCGTCTTCGAGAAGGCGAAGGCGGAGGATCCCGGGCCGAAGCTGCCCATCCTCGCCGTGATCCGCGACCATCCCCGCAACGTCCTCCTCGCGATGGGGGCCCGCTTCGCGGAGAACGCCTATTTCTACATCTTCACCGTGCTGGTCCTCAGCTATGGCTCGCAGCAGCTCGGCATGGGGAAGCCGGGGCTGCTCAACGCGGTGATGCTCGGCTCGGCGGTGCAGCTCGTCGCCATCCCCGCCTTCGGGGCGCTCTCGGACCGTTTCGGGCGCCGCCCCGTCTATCTCGGCGGCGCCGTCTTCCTGCTGCTCTTCGCCTTTCCCTTCTTCTGGCTGGTCGACACGAAGCTGCCGGCTTTCGTCGCCCTCGCCGTCGTCGTCGGGCTGGTGGGGCATTCGGCGATGTACGGGCCCCAGGCCGCCTTCTTCTCGGAGCTCTTCGGCACCCGGGTGCGCTACAGCGGCGCCTCGCTCGGCTACCAGCTCGCCTCGCCCCTCGCCGGAGGACTGGCCCCGCTCGTCGCGACCTACTTGCTCAAGCAGAGCGGCGGCGATCCGGCGCCGGTGGCGTGGTATCTCGTGGGAATGGCCGCGATCACCCTCGTCTCGGTGTGGCTGGCGGAGGAGACGCACCGGAAGGGGCTGTGAACCCGGCCCGACCTAGCCCCGCCACGCTTCGAAATTCCGCCGCATCCGTCCGATCGTCTCCTCCACGCTCCATCCGCGGCGCGTGGCGGCGGCCTCGTAGATGGCGAGGAGGTTGCCGGGATGGTTGACCTCCTGCCCCGCCGGATCGACCAGATGGAAAGGCCGCATCTCCGGCGGTGGGAGCATGTCGGGGGCATCGGTCTCGAGGAGGAGGCGGTCCGCCGGCACGGCGTCGAAGGCGGCGAGCTTCCCCTCCTTCCCCGGATGGAAGAAATGGCCCGAAAGCGAGAAGAAGGCGCCCAGGGCGGTGAAATCCCCGACCATCTCGACGGGGCCGCCGTAGGAATGGAGCAACGGAGCGCGTCGCGGGCTGGCCGAGGCGAGAATCTCGAGCATCGTCCCCCAAGCCCGCAGGCAGTGGATCGCGACGGGGCGGTCGAGCCGCTCCGCGAGATCGAGCTGGGCGGCGAAGGTCTCCCGCTGCCGGCCGAAATCGCTGTCGCGGATCCAGCGGTCGAGTCCGATTTCGCCCACGCCCGCGCCGGGGAGACGCTTCAGCCGGGATTCGAGCTCCTCGAGCCAGCCCGCCTGCTCGCTTCCCACCCGCCAGGGATGGAGGCCGAAGCAGGGGGTCACCTCGGGATGCTCCGCCGCCAGCCGTTCCACCGCCTCCCAGTCGCCCGGATGCGTGCCGTTGACGACCATCCGCTCGATCCCGAGCTCGCGGGCCGCTTCGAGGATGCCGGGCAGGGCGTCCGCGAGCCGGGGATCCTGCAGGTGGAGGTGGGCGTCGATCATCGGCCCTCCTCCGGCGCGGAGCGGGCGGTGCGCTCGACCAGTTGCTCGCGCAGGCGGCGCAGCCCCCGGAGCCGGGTCGGGGTGAGATGCCGGTCGATGCCGAGCCGTTCGACGAAGTCGGGCTCCGTCGCGAGGATCTCGACGACCGTGGCGCCGGAATAGACCTGCCGGTAGAGCGCCGCGACCCCCTGCAGGGCGGGCGATTCCGACTCGATCTCCACAGTCCGCCGCCCGCCTCCGGCGGGCCGCACCGAGAGCCAGACGCGCGAGACGCAGCCGGGCACGAGATTGGCCTCGGTCCGGTCTGCGTCCGCAAGCGGGGGCAGCCCCGCCGCCGCCGTCTCCACGATCAGTTGGAAGCGTTCGCGAGGATCTTCGATCAGAAGGTATCCCTCGACGAGGCGCTCGAGCCGGTCCGCCGCCGTCATGGTCAATCCTCCAGCATCAGGCGCATCGGGATCATGCTCGAATGGCGGAAGCTCATCCGTTCGAAGAAGCGTTGGCTCTCCTCGTCGGCCTTGTTGGTGAGGAGGGTGATGCGCTTGAAGTCCTTCCGCTTGGCGAAGTCGACCACGTATTCGACGAGCTGGGCCCCGTAGCCCTGCCTGCGGAATTCGGGATGGACGATGACGTCCTCCATCAGAATGACGAAGCCCCCCATTGCCGTGCTGATGGTGAAGAGCACGTTCACCATGCCGAGGATCTCGTAGTCGGTCCGGACCACGAAGATGCGGCCCCGGCTCGGCTGCTCCAGGATCGCCCGCAGCCCGCGTTCCTGCCGCTGGCGGTCGGGCTTGAAGTCCCCCTCCATTTCGAAGAGGGACATCGTCAGATTGACGAGCTGCGGCAGGTCGTCGAGCGTGGCCGGTTCGATTCTCGCCCGTTGGTTGAGGGGACGAATCGGCGCGGTGTGGGAGATGTCCATTGGAGCGGGGACTGGGGGCGCTTGTTTAGCGAGCGTAGCAAAAACCGCGGCGTTGTAAACCTGCGGTTTTTCCGCCCAGGTCTCCGACGCCAGCTCGGTCCGGGGCTTCCGTGCCTGCGGGATCCGGCCCCGAACTCCCGCAGGCGCCCCGCTCCGCGCTGCCGGAGGTCCTGGCTCCGCCATCCCGGCGGAATCAAATTCCGTTGATCTTCCTCAGTTCGCCGAGCGCCCCGCGCTCCTGGTAGAAAGCCAGCTCGCCGCGCCCGGCCGCCTCCAGGCGCGTCCGCACCGTCTCGGCGCCGGCCGCG
>CAYMMC010000010.1:0-12544 GCA_964391125.1 uncultured Akkermansia sp. | reverse complement strand
AGGTGGTCGCGGATCGCCGCCATCTTCTCCTCCTGCAGGGCGAGGAAGGCGGGCTCGACCGCGGGCGTCGCGGCGTAGCGTCCTTCGCCCTGCCCGCTCCTGAGGATCTCGGTGAAGGCGACGCCCTCCTTCCGCCCCAGCAGCTTGGCCTCGGCGATGTCGGCGATCCACTCGCGATGGAGCAGGACGAAGTAGTCGCGCATCGCCTGCTTGTTGCAGTGGATCGCGAAACGCCCCGCCTCCGTCTCCAGCGCCATCGTCGCCCGGATCGAGTCGGTGTCGATGGTATCGACGAAGACCAGCTCGTCGCCGTCCTTGGCGAACTCCCATTTCAGGTCCCAGAGGCGCAGGCCGATCTCCTCGACCAGGTCGCGCACGACCCAGGCCCCGAGCACGGCGAGCGTTCCGCTCTCGGCGAACTGCGGCCCGCTCAGGCCGCTCATGGCGAGGGCCTCCTGCTTGCTGACCATGCGGTCCTCGGGCTCGAACTTGCTCGTGAAGTCGCTGATGGGGCGCTCCAGATACTGCCATGCCTCCAGCGGACGGGTCGCCCCGAGCTCGCGCTCGAACGCGGCCCTTGCCTTCGCCTCCATGGCCGCATATTTCTTGAAGACCGAGCTCGCGCTGGTGATCCCGAAGCGCACGATGTATTCCAAGGGCACGACGAAGCCGTCGGCATGGGGAAACTTCGCGTAGTCGAAGAGGGGCGTCCCCAGGAAGCGGGTCCGCTCCGGCTTCAGGATCTGGAACTTGCGGACCACGTTGCAGGCGCTCGGGCTGGCCGGCACCCCACGGCGCACCACCTCGCCCGTCGCAGCGTCCAGCATGCCCTCGTGGTGGGTGCGCGCCCCGCCCTCGCAGCAGCGCTCCAGCAAGGGGCCGAGCAGCTCCGCGCGGTAGGAGGCGTCCAGCTCCGGAGCCGATTCGATCGCCGCCCTGACCCGTCGCCACACCGCCGCCTCGCCGAGCCGGGAGTAGAGGACGTGGCGGAAGAGGGCGCGGTTCACGTCGTTCCCCGCGATTTCGAAGAGCGCCCCCACGTCGAAGACCGAGCCCCGCGAGGTCGTGCGCGTGACCATGACCGAATCGTCGCCCGGCACGGCGTAGAGCTGCTGCACCGAGCCTTCGTAGAAGGGCTCGCCGAGTGCGGAGGGGAGGAGTTTGTTCACGTCGTGGAGCAAAGCGCGGGCGGCGGCGTTGTCACGGGAAAAGTGGGGGGCCGGAGCTGGATTTGGACCGCTCGGCCGAGGCTCTTCGTCTCCCGCCGCGAGATCACTGCCCCGCCCGCACCACCACGGCCACGTTCATCCCGCCGAAGCCCCGGCAGACGACCAGCGCGATCCGGCCCCGGGGCCGCGACGCCTCGCGGGAGACGGGGAAGCCGCCCAGCGCGGGGTCGGGCCGCCCAAGGGTCGCGATGCCGGGCACGAGACCGCGCCCCAGCGCCTCCAGCGACATGACGAGGTCGGCGATGCCCGAGGCGGCGATGAGGTGGCCGTAGGCCCACTTGAAGGCGGTCACGGGCGGCAGGTCCTCGCCGAAGACGCGGCGCAGGCCCATCGCCTCGGTGAGGTCGGAAGCCTGGTTGCCGTTGCCGTGGGCGCAGACGAAGCCGATCTCTCCGATGCCGACGCCGGCGGAGCTCAGCGCCTCCTCGACGGCCCGGCTCACTCCGTTTCCGTCCTCCGCGAGGTCGACGATGCCGGTGGCCTCGTTGCAGCAGCCGAAGCCGAGGAACTCGCCGAGGATCGCCGCTCCCCGGGCCTCGGCCTCGCTTCTGCGCTCCAGCGTCAGGGCGGCGGCCCCTTCGCCGAAGACGGTTCCGTCTCGGTCGGCGTCGAAGGGCCGGGGAGCCTGGCCGGACATGAGCCCCAGCTTGTGGTAGTAGTAGAGCATCTCCGGCTCGAAGGGCGAGTCGTGCCCCACGGCGGCGATGCGGTCGGCCTCGCCGTTGCGGATGGCGCAGGCGGCCTCGGCCACGGCGAGGATGCCGCTGGCGCACTGGTTGGTGATGCAGGCGTTGGTGCCCTTGTACTGGCCCCGGATGCCGACGTGGCAAAGGACGTTGTTGGGAAGATTCCGCAGCAGCCACATGGGGGTGACCTGGTTGCCGAGCTCGCGACCGAAGTGCGGCAGGGCGCCCTCGGGCGCGGCGGCCGCCTCGGTCATGAGGGGCAGGAAGTCGTAGTTGCTGCAGTAGTTCCCGCCCCCGGTGCCGACGACGAGGCCGGTGCGGTCGTTCCAAGCCCCCTGTTCGGATTCGGGGAGGGCGTCGCGATGCGCGGGCAGGCCGGAGTCCGCGAGGGCCCGCTCGGCGGCGTAGATGCCGAAGAGGTCGGTGCGCGAGATGGTCTTGTGCAGCTTCCGGTCGCTGACGAGTTCGCGAGCGGAGAGCTGGACTTCCGAGGCGACCTGCACGGGCCATTTCGCCGGATCGAACTGGGAGAAGGTGCGGACGGCGCTCTCGCCGCGCTCGAGCCGGTCCCAGATTTCGGCGACGGCGCCGCCCGCGCCGCAGACGATGCCGCTGCCGGTGAAGACGATGGGGTCGGTGGAAAGGCTCATGAGAGGAGAGACGAATTTGGTGGTTCTGGTAGGGACGCCTCGCTGTAGCCGGGGTCACCGACCTCGGACGAAGGCCGGGAGAACGTCCGACCGCGCTCAATGAGCGCGGCTACAGCGGGAGCGCTGAAAATCGCCCCCATCATCCCACCGCCTCCGGATTGCGGAACACCAGCGAGCTGTTCGAGCCGCCGAAGCCGAGGGAATTCGAGAGCGCCGCCCGGATCCTCATCTTCGCGGGCTGGCCGAGGACGAGATTCACGTCGCAGTCGGGATCGGGAACCGCGTGGTTCGCGTTGACCGGGGCGACGCCCTCGCGGATCGCGAGACAGCAGACGGCGGCCTCGACCGCTCCGGCGGCCGCGATGAGATGGCCCATGGAGCTCTTCGTGGAACTGACCCTCACCTCTCCGACGCGGTCGGCGAAGACTCCCTTGAGCGCGGCGCATTCGCTGCGGTCGTTCATTTGGGTGGAGGTGCCGTGGGCGTTGACGTAGTCGATTTCGTCCGGCCCGATGCCGGCGTCGCCGAGCGCCTGGCGGATCGCCTGGATGGGGCCGTCCCCGTCGGGCGGCGAGTCGGTGATGCGGTAGCAGCTCAGCGAATTCCCATCGCCGGCGAGTTCGGCGTAGATCCTCGCCCCGCGGGTCTCGGCCCGGTCCCAGTCCTCCAGCACGAGGAAGCCCGCGCCCTCGCCGAGGACGAATCCGTTCCGCGTCGCGTCGAAGGGGCGGCTCGCGCCCGCCGGATGGTCGTTGTCCGTCGAGAGCGCCCCGAGCAGGCAAAAGCCGGAAATGCCGAGAGGGTTGAGCATGGAGTCGAACCCTCCCGCGAGCATGAAGTCGCATTGCCCCCGCCGCATCGCCTTCAGCGCCGTGCCGATGGCCTGTCCGCCCGAGGCGCAGGCGGTGTGGACGGAGGTCGCGTAGCCGCGGATGCCGAACTGCTTCGTCAGCAGGGCCTGGCCCGCGTTCGCCTGCCAGCGGCAGAAGGCGAGCGGATTGCCGGGAAAGGCGGGATCCATGAGCCCGTCGGCGTCGAAGCGCCCGTCCGGCGCGGCGTGCCGATGCACGACCTGGAGATCCTCGTAGTCGACCGAGAGCATTCCCGCCCCCGCGGCGAGGCCCCAGCGGTGCGAATCGGCCGCCGTCGGCGCGATGTCGGCGTCGGCGAGGGCCTGGGCGGCCGCCGCGAGCGCGAAGCGGTGCGACTTCGAGGCGTATTTGAGGAGCTTCCGGCTGGGGACGGCGCGTTCGGGATCGAAGCCCTTCACCTCCGCCCCGAAGGTGGTGGAGAAGCCGCTGGCGTCGAAGCTCGTGATCGGGGCCGCGCCGCTCCGCCCCTCCAGAAGGGCGGACCAAGTCGAGGCCACGTCGTTGCCCACGGGGGTGACGAGACCAAGGCCGGTGACGGCGATTCTGCGTTGGGGTTTCACGGCGGTCAGGCGGTGCAAACGAATTCGAAGCGGGCGCTGCTGTTGAGGCGCTTGCCCTTGCGGGTCGTCACGATAGCACGGACGAGGGCCTCGTCACGCGATTCCACCTCGGCCTTCACGTCCAGAACTTCGCCCGGCGGCATGAAGCTGCGCAGCTTCACGTCGCAGGCGGCGGAAGGCCGCCAGAGGCCGGGGGCGTCCGGTCCGTCCACCAGGACGGAGGCGAAGGCGAGCTTCAGATTCATCAGCAGCGTCCCTGGAAAGACGGGCCGCCTCGGGAAGTGGTCGCCGAAGAAGGCCGCCGCCGCCGGCACGCGCAGGAGCCCTTCGACCGTCTCTCCGGGCGTTCCACCGGTCCGCTCCACTGCCATTTCCGGCACGCCGCCGAAGGCGCAGGGCTCGGCGCCCGCCGCGCGGAGCCGCTCGTAGCGCGCCCGCACCGCCCCGGGATCGTCGAAGTCGGCCATCGGCACCATCGGGCCGAGGGTGTCGACCAGCCGCACCACCGTCTCGCCGCCGACCGCGGCGAGACCGTCGTAGCCCACCGCCTCGAGATCGGCCTTCACCAGAGTGGCCTCCAGCTCGAGCACATCGCCGGGACGCGCCCGGCCCGGGAACTCGACCCGCCCCGCGATACCCGCGACGGGCCGCACTTCGAAGCCCGTCGCCGCCATCGCGGACCAGGCGGCGAGCTGGCCGATGGCCTCGGAAACGAGGGACGGGGGAAAGTCGGCCAGATCCGCAGGAATGCGGTAGCGGCCGGAAATGCGTTTTCCGGCATCGTCCGCGAGAATGCGGTCGACGAAGGAGAAGGCTCGGAAGTGGTCGGACATCGGAGAGAGAAAGCGGGCACTTTTGCATAGCCGCCCGGCGGATCAAGGGCAATCGGAGAGGAAGGGGAGGTCGTCCGCCGAAGACTGCGGTTCCACGTGAACCCAAAGCTACCAGAGCCCCCACCAGCCGGTGGCCAGAATGAAGATCGCCAGGATGGCGTTCGAGACGGCGTGCATCAGCACGACGCACCAGAGGCTGCCGGTCCGGAGGGCCACCCATCCTCCGATCAGGCCGTAGGCAAGAGCGGGGAGGAAATCGGGCCCCCAATGGGCGAGGGCGAAGGCGAGGGCGACGAGGAAGAGGGAGCGCCGGTCGCATTGAGCGAGGGGAAGAGAATGCCAGGGACCCTGACGGTCGCTTAGCGCCGGCATCAGGAATCCGCGCCAGAAGATTTCCTCGACGAGCGGAACCACGACGACGAGCCGAAGCAGCCTCAGGGGCAGGACGAGCCGGCTCCACGGTTCCTGCGACGCGCCGCCGGCAAAGGCGAAGGGATCGAAGCCCTCGGTTCGCTCCGTGAAGCCGAGCCGGCCCAGCCAAGAATCGGGGCCGCCCCAGCCAACGAGGTGATGGAGGGCGGGAGGGAGGAGCCAAAGGACGATGCCGAGGACTCCGGCGAAGACGGCCCACGGCCAGCCGACAAGGCGCAGCGGCGGGTAGCGCCGCCGCCAGATCCAGAGCAGAGCGAGGCAGACGAAGGTCTGCAGAGGGTAGATCCAATGTTCGGGGAGACGTTGCCACCAGGGAAGGAGGCGGTTCTCGATCTTCACCATTCCGACGGCTTCGAGCAGGAGCATGAAGACCGCGAAGGGGACGACGTAGGCGGCAACCGGCGGGCTCGGGTGGCGGAGAAGGCCTGCGACCTCGCGTCGTGGCATGTCGATCGGGTGGGATGGCGGACGGAACCTTCTCTCAAGGCGCGAGAAGCTGCTTGAGGGTGGCGGTCCCCTCGTAGAGCATCTGCTGGGTCGATCCGGCGCCGCCGCTCGAGGGGATCCAGCGCCGCCACCAGCGATCCTCGGAGCTGCCGGGGCGGGGATAGTGGAAATCGCAGGGGGCGGCGATGGCTGCGATGCCGGCATTTGCGAAGGTGATCATGGCGCGGGGCATGTGTCCGGCGGAGGTGGCGATGACGACACGTTCGTCGGGGCGCAGCGCTTGGACGGCGAGACGGGCCTCGTCCTCGGTGCTCCGGGCCCCGTCGATCAATCCGACCCGGTCGGCATCGACCCGGAGGAGGGCAAGGAGTTCGGCGAGGAAGGTTTGCTTGTCCTCCCGGGAGGCGCGGAAGTTGGCGACCGAGACAACGAGGCGCGACTGCGGCAGTTCGCGGTGGACGCGCACGCCCTCGAGGAACCGCGCGAGGAAGGTGCCCGAGACCCGGCTGTTCGCCGGCAGCTCCGGATCGGGGTTGAACCCGGTCCCGAGGACGACGACGGCGACGGGGGCGTCCGCAGCCAGGCTGGAAACGTCGAGGGGCGGATAGACCTGCTCTCTGGAGCGGTTGGATGCGAAGGAGAGAATGGGCAGGCTGCCGACCAGGAGCAGCGTCCAGCCAACGACGGCCAGGGCCAAGGCGGTCTTCCTGCGGGGCCGGAGGAACCAAGCAAGCAACTGAAGCCCCAAGGCGAGGATCAGCGGGGAAAGCGCCCAGGCGACGAAGGACTTGAGGAACTCGAACATGGCTTGGCCTGCGTTCCCCCGATGCCGCCCGACCGAGGCGGATCGCCTAAGCGGGTCGGAGCGGCGGCTCCGCCCGCGATTTCCGGACCCGTTCTCAGGGAGTGAACGGCGACACCTCGGCTCCCATGAGGCTGGCGGGATTCATGAGGTTCAAGCGGGTGAAGTTGTAGCGGGAATCTGGATGGATGACGGGAACCGGAGTGAACACGGTCTCGCCGCCCTCCTCGCCCAGCACCCCCTTGGGATTGACTACGCCCTTGGCATTGTCCTTCGGTCCGATCAGAATGCCTTGGGAGCGGACTCCGAAGCCGGGGGTGAACTCGAAGCGGAGGAAATAGACGCCGGGAGGAAGATCGGCGAAGCGGTAGCTGCCGTCGGGCTGGGTCAGCTCGCGGGTCACGTGCTTCGCGTCGGCGTCCAACAGGTCGACGATCACGCCGCCGACGCCGAACTCGGCGTCGTCCTTGACTCCATCCTCGTTGCTGTCGTCGAAGACAATGCCCCGGATGCCATATCCCGACCCCGACGGCGTTCCGGCCGAGGCGGGGAATCCGAGGAGGTGCAGAGAGGCGAGCGCTGCCGCAGCAAGAGCCAGGGAAGCGGGCAGAAAGGCGTGTTTCCGATTCATGACAAAAGGGTGGGACGGGGCGTTCGGGCGAGGGGGAGGAGGAAGAAGAAGCCGATCTACGCGGCCCTCACAGCGATCCGCTCAGGCGGATGCCGGTGAAGTGCCTGTCGTAGTCGCCCTGGAAATGGGTCGAGTCGTTCTCGGCGTAGTCGTAGAAGATGGAGACGCTGGTGTCGAGCCAACGCACGAGGTTCAGCGGGCGACTGACCGAAGCACCGAACCGGAAGTAGTCGTCGCTCCGGTTCGAGTTGCCGCCGACCACGGTGGAGTAGTATTCGGCTTGTTCGTAGGCGAAATGGGTCTGGAAGTGCAGGTTCCAGAACGGCGAGGCGTAGTTTGCCCGGAACTGGATGCCGTCCGTGTCGAAGTTCTCAGCCCTCGAAACGTAGGAGGGGGTGAAGTCGCGGTAGATCTCCGCCCGGAGCGAGACCCTCTGGCTGGCCTGCCAGTTCACGCCGAGCGCGTAGGTCATGCGACCGTCGCTGGAGATGGCGCCGGGACCATCGTAGTCGCGGAAGGAGTAGCCGACCCTCCCGTCGAAAGAGGTCTTGGCCGTGGTTTGGTGGGAGACCCGCAGCGAGGGTTCGAAGAAGTCCGAGTCCGGATTGGTCGCCGTGTCGTAGGAACCCCAGCGGAGGCCCGCGCCGATTCCCGTCTTGGGCATGGAGGGGGGATTGTGGAGGTAGGAGAGGTCGTGGATGCCGGAGTCCTGGTCGTTCAGGCGGGTGCCCGACTCGAAGTCGACCCAGCGGAAGTCGTAGGCGTAGGCCACGGTTCCGTGGTCGAGTTGGTGGGAGACGTGGAGATTGACGCCGTAGGTCTGGCTCTCGGCGACGGGGGCCTCGCGCGGAGTGTCCCAGTTGAAGAGATAGTTCCCCTCCTTGAGGTAGTAGCTGCTGCCGAGGCGGACGTTGGTCTTCCCGGTGCGGAATCCCACGTAGGGCGCGATGTAGGGTTCGGCGCTGCTGCGTCCATAGGCGGTGCCCCCGCGATCGTAGGAGATGATGTCGCCGCCCAAGTCGAATCCGTAGTAGAACTTGCGGCCGTCGCCCCCGTCGACGCCGTCGCTGTACCCCACGTTGATCCGCAGCCAGGAGACGGTGCCGCCGCGACGGGCAAGGTTCGGGTGGGTCGGAGAGACATATCCCCCGTTGTTCAGGAGGGTGTTGGAGTCGTAGCCGAAGCCGGTTTCGGCATGCATCCGGAAGCCCCGCGCGAGCCGCTGCGCCGCCCGAAAGGGCACGAGGTCGTCGCTTGGGCTCATCAGACCGGGCCGGATGTAGAAATCCCGGAGCGAGTCCTGGTAGTTGACTCCATCCTCCTCATCGAGAGCGCTGAACACGTAGGAGGTGTCGTATCCGGCACCGTCCAATACGACGCCCTCCGCAGCGTTGGCCAAGTCCGAGTCAGTGGCAAAGAGCCCCGGCTCGCTCGGCGAAACCTCGGGTGACTCCGCCGGAGCGGCGGCAAGCAGACTAGAAAAGGCAAGGAGCAAGGCTGCTAGGCTGGCAATGATGGATGGATTAGCGGTGTCCATGGGTGCGTTTCTAGGGCGATCACGCACCAAAGCGCGGAGATATCCCGGAGTTTCACGTGAAGAAAGCCCTAACTCCCTGTCGGATCAAGAAAAAAGAAAGACAGGGGCATACGTACTCATACGTAATAAGGCCGGGCTTCCCTTGGGGCGGGAGAGCGATCAAATCGGATGGATCGTCACGTCAATCGCTATGGATTATATGGACAAGCAAAGTTTTTTATCCGGTGTCCGCGCCCTCCCCATCCTCTTCCCCATCCCGCAGCCGTCGCAGCATCCCCACGATGTCGCGCCATCCGCGGACCGCGACGCGGAAGGTGACGCTGCTGTACCAGACGACGCAGGCCCAGACGAGCAGGTGCCAGAAAGTGCTCATGCCGCAGGGGAAGGGGATTGGGATTGGGGTTTGAGCAGCGATCCCGCGACCATCCCGAGGGCGGCGGCGGCGAAGGCGGCGATGCCGGCGTTGTCCTTGCCGATGCGGGCGGCGAGTTCGGCGGTGGCGCTCATCTTCTCGAGGCTGAGGAAGACGACGGGCACTGCTGCGCCGCCGAGGATCGCGCCCGCCGCGCCCCAGGAGTTGGCCTTGCTCCAATAGCAGCACGCGATCAGCAGCACCGACATGCTGGAGAGGTAGATCGAGCCGGTGAGGAGCAGGTAGGACCACACGTCGCCCTGGATTTCGTAGAGCAGGCCGAAGACGAAGAGATACACGCCGATCAGCGCGACGATGCAGCGGTTCCAGCGGATCGCCCGGGCCTCGGGCCAGCGCTTCCTGCGGAAGGGGGCCAGGATGTCGTTGTAGATGACGCTGCCCCAGCCGAGCATGTAGGAGGAGTTCGTGCTCATGTCCGCCGCGAGCATGGCCGCGACCATCAGACCCATCAGCCCGACGGGGAGGAAGGTGGCGAGAAAGGTCGGCATGGCCATGACCGTGGCCTCGCCCTCCTTGGCCGGCCCCAGCATGGCGAGGGCGGCGATGCCCCAAAGCCCGGGAATGAGCCAGCGGCATACGAAGAAGAAGCTGGTGCGCGTGTAGATCCGCTGTCCGGTGGCGGCGTCCTTGGCCGAGAGCAGCCGCGAGATGGTGGTCTGCCAGGTGAGCGTGGCCGCGGTGCATCCGAGGATCTGGAAGACGAGGTAGGAGACGCCCATCTCCGGATGGGCCAGGGGATTGAAGCCGCCTTCGCCGTGGTTCGTCCTCACCGCCTCCTCGAGCCGCTCCCAGCCGACGTGGTGGAGGATCAGCAAGGTCACCACGAGCAGCCCAGCGCTCATGACGATGAACTGGAGGAAGTCGGTCACCAGCACCGAGAGCATGCCGCCGAGGATGGTGTAGATGGCGACGAGGAGCAGCAGCGCGCCCATCACCGGGACGAGGGCGCTCGTCTCCCATCCGCAGACGGCGCAGAGGAAGTCGCCGCCGATCTTGAGGAAGACGCCCATGTTGAGCAGCCCGCCGAGGACGATGACGACCCCGGCGAGCCAGCGGACGCGCTTGCCGAAGCGTTTCTCGAAGAGCTCCGGCAGGGTGATCGCCCCCGAAGCGCGAAGCGGCTTCACGCAGAAGCCGGTGATGCCGATCAGGAACATGGCGACGGCCTGGCAGATGCCGGGCGTGGCCCCGGCGAAGCCTCGGGTGTAGCCCGCCTCGGCGGCGTACATGCAGGTGATGATGCCGAACTCCGTCGCCGCGAGCGAGGCGATGCCGAGGTAGAGGTTCATCTCGCGCCCCGCGACGAGGAAGTGCTCCACCTTCGAGACGTAGCGCCGCACCCAGATCCCCGCGACCATGGTGACGAGGAGGTAGAGCCCGACGATGCTGCCGTCGATCCAGGGATGGAATTGGGACATGGTGCGAAGACTAGCGGATGTCGGTCCCACCCTGCAAGCGGGAAGCTGCCGCTCCGGCGTCCGCCCGCTCAGACGGCCCCGCGCGTCACCGCGATGTCACCGCGGAAGCAGACGTCGACGTCGCTCCCCTTCCCCCTCCCCCGACCGTGGTAGTCGCCGGTGTAGGTCAGCGATCCCGGCGGCCGCTCCTCGTATCGGATCTGCAGGGGCTGCCGCTCCGGCTCGCAATGGACCAGCCGGGGTGCGCCGTCGCCCGGCGCGAGGTGGGGCAGGTTCACGCTCCAGAACTCCCCGGCCCCCGGCGGTGCGGCGAGCAGCTCCCCGAGCGCCTCTCCCGCCAGGGCGACCGCCCTCTCCCAGTCGAGCGCGAGGCCCCGCTTCAGGTAATGCGACAGGGCCACGCCCGGAACGCCGAGGAAGGCCCCCTCCCGCACTGCCGCGACGGTGCCGGAGATGGCGGCGTCGTGCCGACCGAGATTCCCTCCGTGGTTGATCCCCGAGAGGATCCAACTGGGCCGGGCCGGCATGAGATGGGCCAAGGCGACGCGGACGCAGTCCGCCGGCGTCCCGTCGACGGCGAAGGTCCTCTCCCCCCGCTTCTCGTAGGAGATCGGCGCGTCCGTGGTGACGCGATGGCCGACCTGCGAGCGCTGTGTCGCCGGGGCGACGACCCAGACTTCGTCGAAGCGCTCTTCCGCGAGGCGGCGGAGCGCGGCGAGCCCGTCGGCGGCGATGCCGTCGTCGTTGCTAAGCAAGGCGATTTTCATGGAGGAGGAATCCGGAAAAAGGCTTTTGCCCTCCGCTGCGGGCAGGTCTATCCATGCGGCGTGGCGGAAACGCAAGAGATCCTTTTTTACGATCGCTACGAAGGCCGCCTCCGCGCCGAGGCGATCTACGGGGGGCGCGCCCTGCGCTGGGCCTACGCGACGCGGTTGGGGCGCCTCTGCCTCGAGGGCGCCATCAAGCGGCGCTGGTTCTCCCGCCTCTACGGTCGCTGGGCCGACAGCCGGATCTCCGCCAGGGAAATCGCCCCCTTCCTCGCCCGCTTCGACGTCGACCCGGCGGAGTTCCTGGAGCCTCCGGAGTCCTTCCGCACCTTCAACGAGTTCTTCCACCGCCGTCTCCGCCCCGAGGCCCGGCCGCTCGCGCCCGGCGACGACGCGGCGATCTTCCCCGCCGACGGACGGCACCTCCTCGTCCCGGACTTGTCCGCCGCGTCGCCCATCTACGCGAAGGGGCGGCGCTTCGACCTTCCCCGCCTCCTCGGCGACGCGGAGCTCGCGGAAGCCTTTCGGGGGGGGAGCGCCGTGCTCTCGCGGCTCTGCCCGACCGACTACCACCGCTTCCACTTTCCTCTTGGCGGCGAATGCGGTCGCCCGCGCCTCATCGGCGGCGACCTCTACTCGGTCAGCCCCGTCGCCCTGGCCCGGTCCCTCCGCTATCTGCTCGAAAACAAGCGCCGCGTCACCGAGGTGCGCCACCCCTCGATGGGGCGCTACCTCTTCCTGGAGATCGGCGCGACCAACGTCGGCAGCATCGTCGACACCGCACGACCGGGAAACAGGGTCGAGAAAGGCGACGAGAAGGGCTACTTCCGCTTCGGCGGCTCCATGGTCATGACCATCCTCCCGGCGGGGGGATTCGTCCCCGAGGCCGACCTGGCCGAGCAATCCGCCGTCGGCGTCGAGCTCTACGCCCGCATGGGCGACCGGATGGGGCGGTGGTCGCGCCCGGACGCCCCGCGGGCGGCGCCGGCATGAGCGTCAGACCGCGATGGGCGCCTTGATGGCGGGATGGGGATCGTAGCCGACGAGTTCGAAGTCCTCGAAGCGGAAGCCGTCGATCTCCCGGACCTCCGGATTCAACCGCATCGTCGGCAGGGGCCTCGGCTCGCGCGAGAGCTGCTCGCGGGCTTGGTCGAGGTGGTTGCGGTAGAGGTGCAGGTCCCCGAAGCTGTGCACGAACTCCCCCGGCTTCAGCCCGCAGACCCGGGCCATCATCATCGTAAGCAGGG
>CAYMMC010000009.1:0-20897 GCA_964391125.1 uncultured Akkermansia sp. | reverse complement strand
ACGGCTTGCGCGATCTCGGGCGAATCGGGCGGAACGCCGAAAAGCTCAACGACCCGGAGCGGCACGGCAAGCCTTTCTGTTCAGGTGATTCCGGATTTCGGCCGCCAGCGCGCGGGCGAGCAGGACGGGAACCGCGTTCCCGACTTGCTCGTATTGCGAACCTCGGGTTCCGAGAAAGCGATAGGTGTCGGGGAAGCTTTGGATTCTCGCCGTCTCGCGGACCGAGAACGTCCGGGCCTGCTCCGGATGGAACACCGCTCCCCAATGCGGATCGCATTTGGTCAGCATCGTGCAGGCGAGGGAGTCCCAGTGCAGGCGTCCGTAGCGCTTCGTGTGGTCGCTCCTCCGCGCCCTCCTCATGCCGGCGGGCAAAAGCGCTTCGGGAATATCCGTCCATGCGCCGCCCGGCGGAATGTGCATCAGGCGATCGAGGTTGATCTGCGAGAGCTTGTTGCAAGTATGGTTGAACAAGGTGTCGGCCCCCATCCGCAGGGACTCGGCGAAAGGACTCCGCCGATGGTCCGACGGATATTCGGCTTCGTCGCTTCCGCCGCCGGCCCCGATCGCCGGCAGATCCGCGATCGCATCGCGGAGGGTCGCCGCCGACCTCAACCGCAGCGAATCCAGCGGGCCGAGCCGGTCCGTCAAGGTGGCGCCGCCGGTGAAGTTGGCGCGGGCCTCGAAATAGTGGGTCGGCTCGGGATGCTTCAACCCCGGCTCCAGCGAGGCCAGAAAGATGAGCCTGAAGCGCGTCTGCGGCACCCCGAAATGGGCGGCGAGGAGAATCCGGCATTCCGTCCGGTAGCCCCGGTGCGCCAGCTCCCGGAGAATCGTCTCGACGACCTTTCCTCCGCCCAGCGAAAGCATGCCCGGCACGTTCTCGATCAGGATCGTCTTCGGTGCGAACTCGTCGACGAAGCGCAAGTAGTGGCGGAACATCGAATTTCTCGGGTCGTCCAGGATCCGGTCCGGCGCGTAGATGGAGAACCCTTGGCAGGGAGGGCCGCCGACCAGGCAGTCGAGCTCCCCTTTCTTCAAGCCAAGGCGCCTGCGGACCGACCTGGGGTCCTGCTCCTCGACCGGCCCGCACGTCGCATCGGTGGCAGGATGGTTGAGCCGGAACGTGGCCACCGCGTTCGGGTTGAAATCGTTGGCGAAAACGCAGGAAAACCCCGCCTGCCGAAATCCTTCGGTGATTCCTCCGGCTCCGGCAAACAAATCCAAGGTCGTCAGCGGCTTCATCACGTCGATACTCCCCCCCAATGGAGTCGTTTCACCCTCCATGTCAATCGCGGATCCCTTGCCCTGCGCCGCCTGCGGCCGAGCGCAACCACGTCGAAAAGATTGACGGCGACGGTCCACCTGTGGAGAATCGGAACCTGCCGCTCCGCAACCGACCGCCCCGCCCGCCATGATCCGATCCCTCGCCCTCGCCCTGCTGCTCCCCGGCGCCATTGCATTCGGCGCCTTGGGCGCCGAGAAGCCCAACATCGTCTTCATCTTCTCCGACGACCACGCCCAGCACGCCATTTCGGCCTACGGCTCGAAGGTCAACGAGACGCCGCACATCGACCGCCTCGCCAAGGCCGGGGCCCGCTTCGGGAATTCCTTCGTCACGAACTCCATCTGCACCCCCAGCCGGGCCACCTTGCTCACCGGACAATACTCGCACCTCAACGGCGTGCCCGTCTTCAACCGCTTCGACGGCAGCCGCGACCACGTCGCGAAGCGCCTGCAGGCGGGCGGCTACCACACCGGCGTCATCGGGAAATGGCATCTCGGCAGCGACCCCACCGGATTCGACCGCTGGATCGTCCTGCCGGGCCAGGGGGCCTACTGGGATCCGGTCTTTCTCGTGCCCGGCCGGAAGCTCACCATCGAAGGCCACTGCACGGACGTCACCACCGAGCTCGGCATCGAGTGGATCCGGACCCGGCCGAGGGACAAGCCTTTCTTCCTGATGCTGCACCACAAGGCCCCGCACCGCTCCTGGGAGCCGGCGGAGCGCCACGTCGAAATATTCAAGGACAAGGTCATCCCCGAGCCCGAAACCCTGTGGGACGACTACGCCACCCGTCCCGCCGCGCTGCCGGCCAACGAGCAGACCGTGGCGCGGGACCTGACCCGCCGGGACTTGAAGCTGGCCCCGCCCGCCGACCTGAAGGGTCCGGAGCTGCGGAAATGGATGCAGACGAAGCCGATGGAGCTCGAGGTGGACGGCAAGCTCCTGACCGGAGAGGAGCTCGTGAAGTGGAAATACCAGCGCTACATGCAGGACTACCTCGCCTGCGTGCAGGGCGTGGACGACGGCGTGGGCCGGGTGCTCGACTACCTCGACGAAAGCGGTCTCGCGGAGAATACCATCGTCATCTATTCCGCCGACAACGGTTGGTATCTGGGCGACCTCGGCCTCTACGACAAGCGTTTCATGTACGAGCCGGGGCTGCGCGTCCCGCTGCTCGCCGCCGGCCCCGGCATCGAGGCGGGCCTCGTTCCCGAGGCCTTCGTGGCGAACATCGACCTCGCCCCCACCTTCCTCGACCTCGCCGGACTGCCAGTGCCGGACTCCATGCAGGGCCGTTCCTTCGCGCCGCTGCTGCGCGGCGAGACGCCGCCGGACTGGCGGAGCTCCGTCTACTACCGCTACTACCACGATCCCGGGCACCACCACACCGCCGCCCACGCCGGGGTGCGCACCGCGACCCACAAGCTCATCCACTACTGGAAGCGGGATGCCTACGAGCTCTTCGACCTCGTCGCCGACCCCGCCGAGCAGCGCAACCTGCTGCATTCCCCCGAGGAGGCGCGGAAACCCGAGGTCGCCGCCAAGTTCGCCGAGCTGAAGGACGAGCTCGCCCGCCTCCAAAGGGAATACCAGGACGACGGCCTCTACGCCGATCCCGCCACTTGGCCGGAGGGCAAGGCGGATGGTCCTTTCGACGCCTACGAAGCCCTCGGCGTCCGGACCGCGGCCGAGGCGATCGCGGCGGCCGGCGAATAAAGGCCGGAGGCGCTTGCCCCTCAGCGGGAGGAGAACTCGAATCGCAGGGGCATGCCCTCGCCCAGATCCACGACGATCGGAGCGCCGCCGGGCTGCGGCGAATCGAGCCGCACGACGCGGTCCTCGGCGGCGCCGGTCGCCTCCCAGATGCTGCCTTCGAACGTCACCTTGGCCCTGCCCTCGACGGGGCCTTCCCCCGCCTTGGCGGAGAATTTCCCCCGGCGCACCCGCACCGTCGTGACGGGCAGATTGGTGTCTTCGGGATGGAAGGTGAGCGCCCCCCAGCTCACCGGCTCGCCGTCCAGGACGACCTCGCCCGACACGGCCGTGCGCGGTCGGGCGGGGGCGAAGAAGAAGCGCGAGCGGAGCCAGTCCGAAAGGTGGCCCGGCCAGGTGCCCAGAACGGGGTCTGCCAGATTCAGCCCGACTCCGTGGGGCCCGGCCTCGTAGACATGCATCTCGGCGGGCACCTTCTTGGCTCGCAGGGCGAGGTAGAAGCGCACCGCGTTCTCGGCGGGCACGACGGCGTCGGCGTCGGTCTGGAAGAGAAAGGTGGGCGGAGTCCGCTCCGTGACGTTGAGGTCGGAGGAGAGCCGCGCCGCCCAGGCGTCGTCTTCCGCCCGCTCGGGACCGAGGAGGTTCTTGCGCGAGCCCCCGTGGGCCACCCCGCGGTCGAGGCTGATCACGGGATAGCAGAGGATGGCGAAGTCGGGGCGGGCGCTGGCCTCGTCGACGCCGTCGGAGGCTTCGTAGGCCTTCTCCCCGAAGAGGGTCGCGGCCATGCTGGCGAGATGCCCTCCGGCGGAGAAGCCCATCACGGCGATGCGGTCGGGGGCGATGCCGTAGTCCCCGGCATGGGCGCGCACCCAGCGGATGGCGCGCTGCACGTCGGCGAGCTGGGCGGGATGGTGGTGGCCTTGGCTGCCGAGGCGGTAGTGGAGGACGAAGGCGGAGACGCCTTGGGCGTTGAACCACTGCGCGGGCTGGTGCCCCTCGTGGTCTCTGGCCAGGCCGCCGTAGCCGCCGCCCGGACAGATCACCACCGCCGCGCCGGCGTGGCCCTCGCGCCCCTGCGTCGGATAGATCTGCAGCGAAGGCGACCCGGTCTCGGCGTCGATGGGCAGGGCGTAGGGGGTCTTGCCCTCGGGCCAGAGGGGGACGTGCTCCTGGGCGAAGGTCCATCCCGACAGGGAAACCAGAGCGAGCAGGGTCATCGGTGTCTTCATGGACGAAAGGTGGGGGAAAGAGGGCCTCGAGGCAAGGTCGGACGGAGCCGACGGCCAATGTGGTCTCGACCGGCGGAGACAACCCTGCCGCGAACCACGGTTTCCCTGTTTTTGATAGGGAATCCTTGCCATCGGGCTGATAAGCTGGCATTCTGGGGAGGCTTCCCCGTCTCATCCGCCGATGAAGCCGACTGCACAGGATCCGCGCTGCCGCCCCGTCGGGGAATCGAAGCTTGGAGCCTATTCGCTGGTGGAGCTGCTCGTCGTCGTGGCCGTTGTCGGCCTGCTGCTCGCCTTTGCCGCTCCGGGCCTGGTCGCCCTCGGTCCCTCCCGCAAGGCGGGCCTCCACCAGATCGCGGGCTTCCTCGACCGGGCCCGCGCCGAAGCCATCGCCACGGGGGAGGAGCGCATCGTGGCCTTTGCGGACGAGCGCTTTCCGATGGCGGGGGAGGCCCTGCGGGCCTACGCGCTCTTCGCGCCGGATCCCGCGACCAAGGGGGCTGCCGGAGGAGGTCCGTCCCCGCTCCGGTCCCTCCGCCGCCTCAGCCCCTGGCGGACCCTGCCCAAGGGGCTCGTCTTCGCCCGAGGCGAATCGTTCGAAGCGGCGGACGGCGCCGCCTTCCGCACGCTCCACGATCTCGCACGCACGCAAGCCGTCCCGCTGCCCGATCCGGACGGCGGCGCCGACGGGGGCGCATTGCCGCAACCCTGCCTTGTCTTCGGACCCGACGGCGGGGTGCGCCGGCCCGACCGCTCCGACGCCGATGCGCTCCACCTCGGTCTCGTGGAGGGCTACTTCGATCCCGCCACGAAACGTCCCGTCACCACCTCCCGCGGATCCGGCGACTGCCTTGGGATCGGCTACTACACCGGGCGCGTCCGGCTGCTCACCGACTGAAGCATGAACGCCTCCCGATTCCCTCGCGCCGCCGGCTTCTCCCTCCTGGAGACGACGATGGCCGCTGGAATCGTCGCGACCGTGGCCCTGCCGGTGCTGGCGATGCTCGCGGGGGCCGGGTCGATGCGCTCGGACGCGTCGGACCGCGAACTCGCGACGCGCATCGCCCGGGAAAGCGCCGCCGCCCTGGTTCCGCTTTCTCCGGGGGACGGACGCGGGTTCTTCTTTCTGGGCGAAGATCGGATCCTCGTCTCCGAAACGGGGGAAACGCTCCTCTTCGCCGCCTTCGACGCGGAAGGCGGCTACCTGGGCCGGATCGCCGAGGCAAGCTTCCGCGAGGGCGGCGACCTCGGGGGTCGCGCCCGTCATCTCCTCCGGCTCCGGCTCTCCCGGACGGGTTCCCTCCCCTTCCTCGATCTCGAGCTCTCGGTCGAGCATCCCGCCGCTGCGGCCTGGGCGCTCCGTTCGCGCGAGCCCTTCCTCGCCCGCCTCGCCCTGCCATGAAGGTCGCCACGCCGTTCCGCCACGCCGCCCCGACCGTCTCCCGGCGGGCTGCGACGCTGGTGGAGCTGCTCGCCGCCATGGCCGTGCTTTCGGTGTTCGTCCTCGTCCTCGGACGGATGCTGGAATCGGCTCTGGAGCGCTTTCGCGATGCGACGGAGGCGAGGGAGCGCGGCAGCGGCATCCGAACGGCCGTCGGGTGGATCGAGCGGGACCTCGCGTGCCATCTCTCCTCCCGTGCGGCGGCGCTCCCCCGCCTGCCCGAGACGGCGTCGCAGGCGCAGCGCGAGTTCTTCGAGGGTCGGCTGCTTCTGCCCTTCGAGGTCGACCGCGTCAGCGGCATCGGCGGAATGGCGAAGCGCAGCTTCGCGAACGCCGCACCCGAATTCTCCTCCCTCGCCTTCGTCGCCCGCGTGCCCAATCCTAGGCAGGGGCCGGAGAGCCCCGCCCCATCCATCGTCGGCTACTACGTCGCCTACGCACGCCGCTCGCCCCTCGCAGGCGCACCGGGCGCGGGCATGAAGCTCTTCCGCCATTTCCGTCCCGGCGGCCATCCCGACGCGGAGGGCTACGCCGACGGACTCGTCCTCCACGCCTCCCTCGCCATCAACGATGCCCGATCCGACGCGGCCCCGACACCGCCCATCGACGTCCCCAACGCCGCCGCCGTCCGTCTCGGGCGCTTTGAGAACGGCGACGTTCCCTTCCTGCTCGCTCGACGGACGGATTCGGGCGCCGTCGGATCGCGCGCGGCGGTGCAGCCCTGGCCCAGCCTGCCCTCGAAGGAACATCTCGCCGTCCCGCCGCCCAGCTTCTCTCCGCCGCGGGGCTCCGCCGCCGACTGGGAGGATCCCGCCAGCTCCGTGCATGATTCGCTGTTTCCCGACGAAGCGGTCTGCGAGCACGTGGTGCGCTTCGAGCTGAGCCCCCTCCGCCGCGTCGACTTCCCCGACGGGAGCGCCGTCCTGATGGGGGCGGCGGAGCTGAACCGGCACCTCGGCCTTTCCGGCGGCGACGAATGGCCCGCCCTGGTGGCGCCCGATTGCATCGATCTCGTCATCGCCGTCGTCTCGGAGAAGGACGCCCTCCGCCTGGAGCGCTACGAGGACTGGATCTTCGACTGGAAGGAGGGAGCCATCGACGCCTTGCCTCCGGAGCGGCGACGCATCGCCCGATCCAGCCGCGTCCGCACCTTCCGCCTCTCTCTGCCGCCTCGCTCCGGATGACGACGCCCCGACGACACGCGCACTCCGGGGCGGCGCTGCTCGTGGTGCTCGTCCTCGTCGCCTCGATCACCCTGATCGCGGTGTCCCTCTTTGCGGTGGCACGCCAAGAGGCCTCGCTCGGCAGCGCCATCGCCTCGACCGTCCGGGCCGACTTCGCCGAGGAGGCGGCCTTCGCCGAAGCCGGGGCGCTGCTGCGCACGCTCACCGCGAACGACCGCTACCTCGTCGCGCTCGCCTTCCGGGACGGAGGGGCGGCCGGCCCAGCCCGCTACACCTTCGTCTCCACGCCCGACGCCGGGGGCATCGTGCACACCCCGCTCTTCGCCGGCGGGCTGGAGCAACGCGAGGAGCTGCCCGACCTCGACGCCACGAGCAGTTCCGATCTCGCCGACGCCGCGCTCATCGCCCCCTCCGTCGCCTTCGCGGGTCCGACCCGCGACGACGCGATCCGGCTGCCCCGCCTCACCGGCCTGGGCAAAGGCGGCAAGCTCGTCGAGGAAAACCCGCGCCCCGCCCTCGGCTTCGTCGAAATGCCGATTCCGAGCGGCACGCCGTGGCGGAGCCGATACACCTACTGGATCGAGGATCTCGAAGGCTACCCGAACCTCGATCTCGTCAACGCCCGGCACTCGCCCCATGCGGAGGCCGCGATCCGCCTGGGCTACGGACCGCAGGACTCGCGCCTCTCCGCCTCCCCGCTTCCGCTGGCGTCCGGCGGCGAGGCGTTTCAATTCCCCGCCGCCCATCGCGGACAGCGGCTGACCGGCCAGGCCGCCCCCGGTCTCTCGCCCCGCGAGATCGCGCTGCAAGCCTGGACCATCCCTGGTTTTCCCGAGGCCCGCCATCCCTACCGCGATTCGGCCCGGCTGGCGCTGGAGCGACATTGGATCGCCGGATCGAGGCACCTCTCCGTCGGCGGGCCCGGACGCGAACCGGACCGCTTCGCCAGCGGGCTCCGGCCCTACAAGACCGTGCCCCTCGTGCCCTACGGCCACGGCTATCCCGACGAGGGACGGCCGCGCCACAACCTCAACGCCCTCGTCGCGGCCCGCGACATCGGCATCGCCGACATCGTCGCCCGCAACCTGCCCGAGTTCGAGGAACGCCGCGGCGGCTTTCCCGACGACGAGGACTATCTGGCCACCCTGGCGGCGAACGCGATCGACTACGCCGACGAGGACGGGCTCCCCTCCCTGCCCGGCAACACCGCCAACGCCATGGGCCGCGCCTTCCGCGGCGTCGACGCCTACTGCCCGGTGAACGAGTTCTTCGTGAAATTCGAATACGTCGGCTACGAATCCGACGGCTCCACGGACCGAATCCTCTTCGAGGCGACCCCCTTCGCCGAGTTCTGGAATCCCTCGGACCGGACCGCGACGATGGAGGCGGTCCGCCTGAAGTTCCGCTTCCTCGAGCGCTTCCGCTTCAAGGCGAACTCCGTCTGGCACGAGATCCACGACTCCATGCGGACGCTCGACGAGCCCTTTCCCGCGACGGGCGGCCTCGACCTCGTCGTGCCGCCGAACCACTTCCGCGTGGTCCGCTTCGGAAGGATCCGCTGGGAGGTGCCGATCCCGCGCCCGCCTCTCGTCGTCTTCCCCGTTGTCCAGGACCTGCGAGGCGTCGCCAACGTCTCGGTGCGGGCCCACTACGAGCTCCACCTCGGCGACGATCCGGTGGACCGCTGCGGACGGCCCGATCCGGCGGATCCGCCGTCGTCGGCGAGACATGGGTTCTACTTCACCCGCCATCAACCGCCCCTCGCCCCCGGCGAGTTCTTCATGCGCCTGGCCACGCCCAATCTGGTGGCGGATGGCTTCGGAGCGATCCCCAAGCCGGTCGGCTCGCATCTCGGCGACCCCTGGATGCCCTGGTATCTGCGCGGCACCGCCGAGGACGCCCAATACCGGCTCAAGGCCTCGCCCGGATTCCGCAACTACGACCACGACAAGGCCGTCCCGTCCCAGCCCGACCGCTTCAAGGACCAGACCCGCGTCCGCGACTGGCCCGACCGAGGCTACGACTCCGCCCTCGGCACCGCCGCGCCGCATTCCGACGCGGAGGCGCCCGACGCCTTCGACCAGCCGCACGTCCCGGAGCACGAAGCCTTCGCCCCCTGGCGGCTCTCGAATCTGGGCCGCTTCCACTCCGTCACCGAACTCGGCCATCTCCACGACCCCGTCATGTGGGCGCCGATCCCGGAGGACCCCGACGTCGATTTCGGCCTCACCCGTCCCAACACCCATCTCTTCGGCACCCTGCGGAGCCGCTCCCTGGAAAGCCTGCCGCCGAGCGCCGAGCCGAGCTCGCTCTGGGGCGGGGGCAACACCCTGCGCATCGGCCGACCCGAGCATCGGCTCTTCGACCGGCCGGGGATGCGGGCGAGCCAGTGGCTGGATCTCTTTCACGTTGGCTTCGCCGGGACGAACCTCGGACCGGACGGCGTCGCGGTCGAGCAGCTCTACCTCCATCACGACCCCCGCGACCACCAGCCGCCGCCCGCTGCGCCGAATCCGGTTGCCTCCACGGCGGCGCCCTCCGCCCTGCTCTACGATCCGGACTTGAACGCCCAAGGTCGCTACGCCCTGGTCCACGGTCATCTCAACCTCAACACCGCGCCGACCCGATTCGAGATCGAAACGCTCCTGCGCGGCCCCTCCGTCTCCAGCGACATCCGATTGAAGGCCGACCGCCACGACACGCCGGAATACGAGCGCGAGGGCGAGACCGCCGCGCTGCGTAGCGCCCTGCGCGAAGATGCCATCCCCCTGATCGCCGAAGGCCTCATGGAGGCCCGACCTTTCCTCGGCCCTTCGCATCTGGCCCGCGTCCTCTCCGAGCGGATCCGCCGCCACGACGCCCTGCCGGAGCATCACAACGACGCCGAGGCCGAGGAGACCTTCGCCCGCGTCTTCAATCTCACGACCCTGGCGAGCCGGCATTTCCGCATCCACACCGCCGCCGAGGTCTATCACGCCGGCACCGGCGAGGTCGTCGGCCGCTCGCGCCGCGTCCGCGAGGTCTTTCTCCGTCCCGTTCGCAATGCCTCCGGCGACATCGGACGGGTGCAGCTCGAAGTCATTTCCTCCCGCGATCTCTGATGCGATGAAGACGACCCGACCTCTCCTCCCCGGGATCCTTGCCGCCCTGGCGTTCCATCCTTCCGGCTTGGCCGAGGAGGCGCCGCAGGCCGCGTATCTCAACGTGGTCAACCTCGTCGCCTTGCGCGAGCCGACCCGCATCTCCCTCGGGGCCTTCGCCCTCAACGAGGGAAAGCCGATGGCCCCGGGCGAGGGTTCGGGGCTGCTCGCGATCCGGCCCGGCTCGCACCCCTTCACCTTGGAGAACCCGGCGGCCACGCCCAGCACCGTCTCCGGCTCTCTCGATTTGGAGCACGGCAGAACCGTCGCCGTGATCTGCTACGCCGAAACCGAACCGGACGGGGACGGGAACGAAGGCCACGAGGTGAAACTGCGCTACAGCGTGCTCGTCGAGGGCGAGCGGAGCGGGCCTCGGCTCAGCCTGGTCTCGCTGCTGAGGGAGCCCTTCGTCGGCGTCGAGATCTCGGGGGAGCCCGCCACCCTGGAGCGGAACCGGGCCCGCGGCAGCCCCGTCAAACTCGGCGACGCCGTCCGCGTCGTCCATCGCGGCCGCCTTCTCGCCGATTGGGAGATCGCCAAGCCGCTCCACTATCTCGGCTTTCTCTACGAGCATCCCGACAGCGGCGAGGTCGAGCTCTCCCTGATCCAGAACGAGAGACTCGAATACCAGGCGCCGCTGGAAGGACGCCGCGAGGAGGACGATGGCGGATGAGACGGCCCACCGCAGCCGGGCAAGGCGTCACCCTTCCAGCCGGATGCTGCGCAAGGCCCGGGCGCTGTGTCCGAAACCGTCCTCGGCCAGCACTTCCAAGGCGTAGGTGCCGGGCTTCAGTCCTTCGGGCAGCGCGCCCTGCCAGAGATGCGAGCAGGCGCTCGGCGCGGGCAGGGTGCGCCAGGGGGCTTCCAGCTCGCCTTCCGTTCCACGCAACGCGACGAAGGCGGGATCGGGCGCATCCACCTTCTCCAGCTCGCGCCAGACGTCTCCCTCTCCGAGGCGGGCCCTCACCCGGCTGCGGGCGCTGCCGTTGTAGAAGTTCACGTGAAAGGCCTGCCCGGCCGCCGTTTCGGCATCGAACACGTCGGCCACGTGGATGTGCATCTGCCGCGAATGCGGTGCGCCCAGCACTCGGTAGCCGTCGATGCTCCAGCCCTCGCCCTCGAAGTCCACGGCGAGGAAACCCCGGGGCGTGCCGTCCGACATCGTTCCGTGAGGGGTGCCGCCGAAGTCGGGCAGACCGCGAAACCAGCTTCCGCACAGCGATCCCACGATGATGTGGTGATGGGGCGCCTCCCCGGTCCAGCCGTCCGCCGCGTCGATGAAATCGTGGCGGTGGTAGTGGCGATGGGAGGAGAAGGACAGAGTGCGGGGCCGGCCTTCCAGCAGGCGATACAGATCCCGCCGGTCGGCCGTGACCGTGCCCGGTTTCTCCTGTCCTTCGTCGCGAAGCGGGATGTGCATGAAGAGGACCAGCGGCTGCTCGCGTGGCACCAGGGCCAGGTCCGCGGCCAGCCACTCCAGTTGCCGCTGCCCCAGCGCCCCCCGATAGCTGCCGCGCGAGCCTTCCTTTTGGGGATCGGCGCCGGTCCATTCGATGTTGTCCAGCACGACGAAATGCACGGGACCGTGGTTGAAGCTGTAGTAGGTGGGGCCGTAGACGCTGCGGAACGTCTCGCGGCCATGGACGTCGTCGCGGGACTCGAGGTTGATGTCGTGGTTGCCCAGGACGTTGTGCCAGAGCGGCCCGGCGGAGGCGAACACGCCGTTGAGGGCCGAATAGAGGCTGAGGTCGTCGAAGGCGATGTCGCCGAGATTCACCCCGAAATCGCCGCCCGCCTCCCGCAGCGGGCCGGGGGCGGTGCGGGCGATGTAGTCCACCTCGCGCAGGTCGCGCGGCTGGGGGTCGCCGCAGACCAGCATCCGGAAGCCGTCGCCCTCCTCCTGGGGAAGCAGCGGGAAGTCCACGCTCTCGGGCAGCGAGCCGGTGGCCGCCACGCCCGGATAGCGCTGGACCGGCGACCCTTCCGGCTGGTGCAGGCGGAAATGGCGCGGCAAGGCGTCGGCGCTGACCGGCGTCCGCCAGCCTCTCGGCTTGACCACGAAGAAGTCGGTGGCCGGCCCCGGCAGCAGCGGCAGCTCCCATCTCCCGGCGGCGTCGGTGGCGACGACGTCCCGCCCGTTCGAAACGAAGACGCCCTCGACGCCGGGTGAATCCGCGCCGCGCCGCCCGCTGCCGTCCCGGTCGTGGAAGACGGTGCCCCGCGCCTTGCCGGGATCGCCCGCCTTCACCCAGATCCAGGGCAGGGCCCCTGCCGCGCCTCCGGCGGCCAGTCCGCCGAGGAACCGTCGTCGGCTCCAGAGGCCGGGCATGGGGACGGGCGGGGACGCGGGCGGAGCGACGGGGGGCGGGTTCATGGGTCGGCGAGAGCGGAGACGCCAGCATGGAAGCCCGAAGGGGATGCCGGGTCAACAGGAACGCGGCTGCGCAATCCCGGATGCCGTCGGCCCGGCGCCTTCATCGAGCCCTCGCCTTCATGCCATCGAATAGGGGTCGATGTCCACGGTGACGACGACGTCGTCGGGGAAGGTGAGGTCCCGCACGGTCTCCCGGATGTGTCGGGCGAGAAGGCGGGCCCCGGGGGACTTCAGCACGATCTGGAAGCGCCACTGGTCGTGCGACTTCACGAGCGGGGACGGCAGCGGATCGGTCAGGACGACGCCTGCGGGCAATCCGCGCCCGAGGCGCGCATGGAGCGTCTTCAGCGAGAACTCCGCCCGTTCGCGATGGGTCGAGCGGGAGGTGACGAGGGCGAGATGGGCGAATGGCGGGTGGAGGAAATGACGCCGCAGGGACAGCTCGTGCTCGGCGAAGCCCTCGAAGTCGTGATGCCGCGCGAACTGGATTGCGGGATGGTGGGGCGTGTAGGTCTGCACGACGACCTCGCCCTCCAGTTCGCCGCGTCCCGCCCGTCCCGCCACCTGGGTGAGGAGCTGGAAGGTGCGCTCCCCCGAACGGATGTCGGGGATGTGCAGCCCCACGTCGGCGTTGAGGACTCCCACGAGGGTCACGTTGGGAAAGTCGAGCCCCTTCGCGATCATCTGGGTGCCCAGGAGGATGTCGATCTTCTTCGCGCGGAAGGCGTTGAGGGTGTCGCGGAGCTGGTTCTTCTTCCGCATCGAGTCGGTGTCCACCCGGGCGATCCTCGCCGTCGCGAAGACCTGCCTCAGCACCTCCTCCACGCGCTCCGTTCCGTAACCGGCGTTGACGATGGAGCGCCCCGAGCATTCGGGGCACTGGCGGGGAGGAAGCTGGGCGAAGCCGCAGATGTGGCAGACGAGGCGGTCGTCCTCGCGATGGAGGGTCATGGTCGTGCTGCAATGCCGGCAGTTCGCGACGTAGCCGCATTCGGGGCAGAGGATGTTGCGGGCGAAGCCGCGCCGGTTGAGGAAGAGGATGGTCTGCTGCCCTTCGGCGAGGCGCTTCTCCATCGCCGTGCGCAGCCTCGTCGAGAGGATCGTCGGGCCCGAGCGGCTTTTGCGGCCTTCGTCGCGCATGTCCACCACCCGGATCAGAGGCAGCTTGCGGTCGTCGACGCGCTGGCGCATCGTCGCGAGCTCGTATTTGCCGGTCATGGCGTTGTTCCACGACTCCAAGGAGGGGGTCGCGCTGCCCAGCACCACGGGGCAGCCCTCCAGCTGCCCCCGCACCACCGCGATGTCGCGGGCCTGGTAGCGGGGGACGGTGTCCTGCTTGTAGGAGTTCTCGTGCTCCTCGTCGACGACGATCAGCCCGAGATTCTCCACCGGCGAGAAGATCGCGCTGCGCGCTCCGATGACGATGCGGGCTTGCTGGTCCAGCACCTTGCGCCATTCGTCGTGCCGCTCGCCCTCGGAGAGGTTGCTGTGGAGGATCGCGACGCGGTCCTTGATCGCGGCAAAGCGCTGTTTGAAGCGATCCGCCGTCTGCGGGGTCAGCGCGATCTCGGGGACGAGGACGATGGCGCCCTTTCCCGCCTCGACCGCAGCTTGGATCGCCTGGAGGTAGACCTCCGTCTTGCCGCTTCCGGTGACTCCGTGGAGGAGGAGGGGGCGGATCCGTTCGCCCTCCTCGAGACGCCGCATCGCAGCGACGATGCGCTCGAGAGCGGCGGACTGCTCTTCGTTCAACGGAAGCGGGGCGGAGGCGACGTAGTCCACCTCCTGAAGCGGATCGCGCGAAACGACGCGCTCCACGAGGCGGACGAGCCCCCGCTCCTCCAAGGATTTCAAGGAAGAGCGGGACAGTCCGAGGGGGCCGGTCAGCTCCTGAAGGCTTCGCGGCCCCCCTTCGACCAAGATTCGGAGAGCCTCCTTCTGCTTCCCTTGGCGGGCGGTGAAGTCCGTGCGCGAGGCCTCTTCGGCGGAGACCGCCAGTTCGGCGTACTTCGCCGTCTTCCGCTTCTCCTCCTCCCCCCGCGAGGGTTTCGGGAGCATCGAGCGGATCACGGTTTCGATGGGGGCGAGATAGAAGCCCGAGATCCACTCGGCCAGCTTCATCAGCCCCGGCGTGAGGAAGGGATCGTCGGAGACGGTGCCGAGAACGGGCTTGAGGCGGTAGCCCGCCGTGTCGGCGTCGGCCCATTCCAGCGCCGTCACCGTGCCCAGGGCGCTTCGGTTCCGCAGCGGGATCCGCACACGGTGACCGGGGCGGAGCTCCAGCCCCTCCGGGATCAGATAGGTGAAGGCGAGGTCGCTTGCCGCCCCGTCGACCAGCACTCTGACAGCCCTCTCTCTAGCCATGCCGTGAACGCAATCCTCATCCTAGCCCCTAAAACAGAAATCGCCTCTCCTTTCGGAGAGGCGATTCGCACCAAGGTAATAAGTGGAACTTAAATCCTTTGCCGCTCGGGGCCTCAGAAGGAGACGCTGAGGGTGACGCCGCCGTGAAGGATGTCGGACTGGGGATCGCCGGTCACGTTGATGCCGTCCACGATCCAGCTGTCGGGACCGCCGACGTAGCCGATGTAGGGGGTCAGCGTGGTGCGGCAGTTCAGCTCGATCGGAAGCGAGGCGGTCACGTAGTAGTGGTTCCAGCCGCTGTCGCGAGGAGTGGAGAAGTTCGGCACGGCCGGGTGGAAGTAGTTGTCGGAGTAACCGACGCCAGTTCCAAGCACGAGGCTGATGTTGTCGGTCAGACCGAAGCCCTTCTCGACGCCGAGCTGGTGGTACCAGCCGTTGAAGGCGCCGCCCATGGCGTAGTTGGTCTGGAAGAGGACATCGACGAAGCCGAGGCTGCGACGGATGTCGAGACCGATTTCACCGTAGCCGCTGCCGGTGGTGCCACCGAAGTTGCTGCGAATTTCGGGGAAGGTGGTGTGGGTGTAGCCAAGGGCCACGTCGAACCCGGCGAAGGTGCCGAGAGCGGCGCTGACGTAGAGGTCAAGCCTGTCGAAGCCACCGCCGAAGAAATCATCGCTGATCCCGTTGAGGTAGGTCGCGCCGACGGTGACCGGAACGGCCAGGCCATCGAAGGTGTAGTTCACGTCGGTCCAGACGCTGTCGCCAGCGAAGCGAACACCGTTGAAGATGTAGTCGCTCTTGTAGCCGACGGAGACTTCGCCGCCGAGATCGACGCATTCTTCGATGACTTGCTTCGAAACAGGGGCTTTCCCCCAATCACCCGCGTTCACGCCAAGCGTCAGCGCGCTGATAGTTGCAACCAGGATGGTTTTCTTCATATAGATTCGTTTGTTTCCCTTGGTTTGAGATGTGGTCGTAATAACCTGTTTTCGTCGAGCTTTCGCCCATCCCCGGAACTTTCGATCCATCGGCGGGCCAAGCGGCTCGCCTCTGCCCAAAGATTCCAAGGACGGTTTGACAGTGGTTTAGATGTCCCGGATTCGCAACCAAAAAAAAGCGATTTTTGACTAAGAAATTGCCTCAGGACTCGTTTCGCTTCCTAGTCCAGATCGCCCGAATGCCGTGCAACCACTTGAATTTCATGGAAATTCGAGTCTTTCCGCCCCTTGCCGAGGAGAGCCAGGGCAAGGTGGTTTTTTCCGCGAAAGGGAATCGAAGGGCGGGTCGCGACGCCGAGGTCCCCATCCTCGGTCCTCACCGCCGTCCCCTGCGCCAGCGGCGATCCGCACAGAACGCGGACCAGCTCCCGCTTCACCCGCCCCACGCTGCGGATGCGGGAGACGATCTCCTGCCCCAGGTAGCAGCCCTTGTGGAAGTCGACCGCCCAGGCGTCGAGGCCCAGCTCGGCGGGGAATTCCTCCCCGTTGATCTCCCAGCCCGAGCGGGGCGTGCCGGAGAGCGTCTCCAGCAGGTTCCACTCCTCCGCTCCGATCTCCCCGTCCTCCGGGAGGGGCGCGGATGCCGCGCCGTCCCAGGCGAAGCGGTCGCTGCCGGCGGCGGCGAGACGGCGAGACGGGATCCCCCCGCCCTCCGCGATGAAATGGTGAAGGAGGCTCACGCGCTCCGTCGCGTCCTCGATCTCGCAATCGTCGGCGATCAAGTAGCGCTCCAGCCGCGCCCGCAGGAAGTCGCGCTGCCGCAGCTCTCCGTCGAGCACCAGGGCTTCGCCGTCGGCGTGGATCCAGACGAGGGCTTCCACCTTGCCCTTGATCCCGCAGAGGCAGGCCGCGAGGGCGCCGCCATCCAGTTTCGAGACGTCGTTGCTCACCTGCCCGTTCAGGTAGCGGACCCGATCCGGGCCGGTCAGCCGGAAGACGGCCCGGTCGTCGAGCCGACGCCACCGCCCCGCCACCGCGGCCGCCACTTCGTCCTGGCCGCCCCTCATGCCCCCGCCCCCTCTCCGTAGGGCTCGGCCACGACGGAGTAGTCCAGCTCGCCCTTGCCCTTCTGGATCGCCTTGTACATCACGCTGGCGGTCGTCGAGAGGACCGGCTGGGGCACGCCGAGCTGCTTGCCGAGGTTCAGGGCGTATTGCGCGTCCTTGAACATGTGCTTGAGCGCGAAGTGGGGTTCGTAGTCTCCCGCGAGAATGCCGGGAAGCTTCATCGCGACGAGGGGGGAGCTGCACGCGTTCCCCTCGAGCGCCTCGGCCAGCTTCGCCGGATCGACGCCGGCCTTGGCGACGAGTCCGTAGGCCTCGGCGAGCACCCCGACGGTGGCCGCGGAGATCATGTTCGTCGCGAGCTTGATCAAGGCGGCCTCGCCGATCCTCCCAAGATGCAGGATGGATTTCGCGCTGGCCTCCAGCACGGGGCGGACCCGCTCCAGCACCTTCGCGTCGCCGCCCGCGTAGTAGACCAGCGCGCCCGCCTCCGCCGCGAGGCGGCTGCCGGTGAAGGGGCAGTCGAGGAAGCCGGCGCCCGTCTCGCGGATCGAGCGGTAGACTTCGGCGACGGTTCCGGGGTCGAAGGTGCCGTTCGCGACGAGCGTGTGCCGCGGCTCGAGCCCCTCCTTGATGGCCCCGACCACTTCCCGCAGCGCCTCGCTGTCGCCGACGAAGATCTGGACGACGTCCGCGAGGGCCACGACCTCCGAGGGCGAGCCCAGAAAATTCGGCAGGGGTTTCGGCGTGCGGCTCCAGACGTAGACCTCGCGGCCCGCTCTCCGCAGGCACTCGGCGACGCGGCTGCCGATGATTCCCTGCCCGATGACTCCCACTGCTTCCCGATGCTCCATGACGTCCATTCAACGCCAGCGCGGCACGATTGCAACGCCATTTCGGGAGGCGCGGACCGGCGCCGAAAGGATGAGGGAGCGGTTGCCCGAAGGGCCCGTCTCGTGTTTGCTCCGGAGAATGAAGGGAGCGTCGCGGCGTCTGGTCGTCCATCTCGGGCAGTTGGGTCTGCTCGCGAGGGATTCCGCCGTCTCGCTCCTTGCCGCCGGACTGCGCCGCCGCCCGACCATGTCGCAGATCGTCGCCATCGGGGTGGGCTCGCAGCTCGTCGTGATCGTGACCGGCGCCTTCACCGGCGCCGTCTTCGCGGCGCAGGCCTACTACAAGTTCAACGAGCTCGGGCTCGGCTCCGCCACCGGACCGGTCGTCTCCATCGCGATGTGCCGCGAGCTGGGCCCCGTCCTCGCCGCCCTCATGGTCGCGGGCCGGATGGGGGCCGCCATGGCCGCCGAGATCGGGACCATGCGGGTCACCGAGCAGATCGACGCCCTCCGCGCCATGGGGACGGATCCGGTCGACTACCTCGTCGTGCCCCGCCTCGCCGCGATCCTCGTCTCCATGCCCATCCTGACGGCGGAGGCGATCTGGTGCGGCATGGCGGCGGCGGAGCTGCTCACCGTCCGCGTCTTCGGCGTCCCGGAGCCGTGGTTCACCGCCCAGCTCCTCGCCCACACCCGCCTCGAGGACGTCGCCACCGGCTTGATCAAGGGCGTCGTCTTCGGCCTGCTCATCGTCCTTATCTCCTGCCATCGCGGCCTGAGCGCGAGCGACGGCGCCGTCGGCGTGGGACGGGCCACGACTCGGGCCGTCGTCGACTCCTCCCTCGCGATCCTCGTGGCGAACTTCTTCCTCTCCCTCCTCCTCAACCGCTGGCTTCCGACCAGCTCCATCGACCTCTGATAAGGAATGGCAATGCCCCGCGACGAAGACACCCCCTACTTCGAGGTCTCGGACCTGCGCCAGGCACTGGCCGGACAGGAGGTGCTGCGCGGCGTCTCCTTCTCCGTCCCGCGAGGGCGGGCCACCGTCGTCCTCGGCGGCAGCGGCGCGGGGAAGAGCGTCCTCCTGAAGCATCTCAACGGGCTGCTCAGGCCCGTCTCCGGTTCGGTGAAGGTGGAGGGCGCCGACCTCGGAGCCCTCTCCGAGCGCGAGCTGCGGCCGATCCGCCGGCGCATCGGGGTGCTCTTCCAGGACGGCGCCCTCTTCGACTCGATGGACGTCGGGGAGAACGTCGCCTTCCCCCTGCGCGAATCGGGGGAGAAGGACGAGGCCGCCCTCGCCGCGCGCGTCGAGGAGGTCCTCTCCCTCGTCGACCTGCAAGGACAGCAGAGGAAGATGCCCGCCGCCCTTTCCGGCGGCATGCGCAAGCGGGTCTCCCTCGCCCGCGCCATCGCCCCCCGGCCCGATGCGCTGCTCTACGACGAGCCCACCGCCGGACTCGACCCCGTCCTTTCCGAGAGCATCGTCCGGCTCATCCGCCGGCTCAAGGAGGAGCTCCGCCTCACCACCGTCATGGTCACCCACAACCTCGGCGCGATGCGCCACGTCGCCGACCAGGTCGTCTTCCTGAAGCACGGACTCGTCCGCTACGCCGGCTCCGTCGCCGGGCTCGACCGCAGCGGGGACGAGGCCGTGCGCGAGTTCCTCCGCGCCGACGGGATGGACCTGGTCTGAGCGTCGCTTCCCCGTTGCCGTCCGCCCGATTCGCGTCGATACTGCCGCCCTGTCAATCCGATGGCCTCCTCCCCTCGCCGCGCCGAGATCTCCGTCGGCCTCTTCCTCCTGCTCGGACTCGCCGTGACAGGCGGATTGATCCTCCGCTTCAGCCGGCCGCGCCTTGCCTCCGGGGGCGGATACCCCATCGTCGTGGAGGTGAAGGACGCCACCGGCATCCGCGCCGGCGTCCCCGTGCGCCTCGGGGGCGTCGACATCGGGCGCGTCTCCGGCGATCCCGCGCTGAACGAGGACTTCGTCCTCCTCTCCATCCCCCTCGAGATCCGCCCGGACATCCGCATCCCCGCGAGATCGACCGTAAAGGTGGGGACCAGCGGGCTGATGGGGGACAGCTACGTCCGCATCCTCCCGCCGGACCATCCCTCCGGGGACTTCCTGCCCGAGGGGCACCGCATCGTCGCCCAGACCTCCGGCAATCTCGCCGACCTCGCCACCGAAGCCGGCGAGGCCCTCGACGGCATGGCCGACGCCTCCGTCGAAATCCGCTCCGCCGCCCGGCAGGTCGAACGGCTCGCCGCCAAGGCCGAGGCGGACCTGCTCACCGAAGGGAACCTCGCGAACCTGGCGACAATCCTCGAGGAACTCAGAGCGACCTCGACGAACCTCCGCGCCCTCTCCGCCGACGCCGCCCCCCTGCTCGCCGAGACCCGCGCCGCCATCGCCGGGGTCGGAGACGCCGCCGACGCCGCGAAGACGAGCTTCGCCGGGGTCGACGAGGGCGTGGCCGGGCTCACCGCCACCCTCGCCGCCGTCCCCCCGGTGCTGAAGGAATTCGACACCACTCTCGACGGCCTCCGCAAAACCCTCGCCGCGATGGACTCCCTGCTCGAGGAGTTCGAGCGGGGCGACGGCGTCGCCGCCGCCCTGCTCCACGACTCGGAGTTGAAGCGGGACTTCGAGAGCTTTCTCGACAAGCTGAACCGCAGCGGCATCCTCTTCTACCCGCGCGAGGGCGGTTCGGACAAGCCCATCCTCCCCGGCCTGCGCCGGCAGCCCTGAAGCCCCATGCCCTTCCTCGTCATTCTGAAGCGCTTCGAAGTGTGGCTCCTCCTCGCCGTCGTCGCCGCGCTCCTCGTCGTCGCCCTCCGCGACGAGGCGGGGCCGGTCCCGCCGGGCGGAGAGGGTCGGGCCGGAGGTCCGACCCTCTCCGCTCCCCCGGCTCCCGGCCCGGACGCGGCGGGACCGGAGCCCGCGCCGGAAGGCGAAGCCCCCACGGCGCCCATCGCCCTGCGCGGGGTCCGCGTCCTCGAATCCTCCGGCGGCCTCGTCGTCGAGACGACGCTGCAGGGCCGCTCGCCCTCCGGGGAGGACCTCGTCCTCGATGAATCGAACGCGTCGGCCACTACCGCCGAGGGCGAGCCGGCCCCCCGCTTCTTCGAGCCCTTCCGCGAGACCGCGTCCCTCGCCGGCACGGAGGACTCCCTCGCGACGCTGCGCTGGTGGCTGGTCCGGCCGACCAGATCCCTCTCCCTCGACGTGGAGGGCGTCCCCGTCCATGTCGAGCTCCCCTGACTCCGGCTCCCCTTCACACTCCCGATCCCCCATGCCCCCACCGGCCGAGTTCCTGCTCGTCAACAAC
>CAYMMC010000008.1:0-21112 GCA_964391125.1 uncultured Akkermansia sp. | reverse complement strand
TCATCACGCCGATCGCGGCAAAGAGGGCGATGGCGAGACCGAGGACGAAGCGGGGCCGGAAGACGGTGAGATACATGAAGACCAGCTTCACGTCCATCATCGGACCGAAGACGAGGAAGGCGAGCTTGGCCGACTGCGGCACGGGGAAGTTCGCGGCGATGAAGGCGTCGGAGGTGCTGCAGAGGCTGAGGACGAAGGCCAGCATCATCATCAGGCCGATGCCGGTGGCCTCGTTCTGGTTGAAGACCATGATGAGGTCCTCGGTGACGTAGGCCTTGAAGATCGCGGTGATGGCGACCCCGACGGTGAAGTACATCGCCGTCTCGAGAAAGTCGCGCATGGCCGTGCGCATGGCGAGGACGAGCCGCTCCGGCCTGGGCGGGTCCGAGGCGGCGGCCGGCCCGGACGCGAGGGTTGGGGCGGGGGCGGCGCCGTTGGAATGCGGGAGCAGGCCGGGGCGGAGGATCGTCTGGTTGCGGAATTTCAGCACGACGAGGCCGACCCCCACGGTGACGATGAAGGCGAGGAGGAGGCGGCTGCAGGTCATGTAGACCGGGCCGTAGGTCAGGGCCGCGTCCGCGCCGCGCAGGGAGAACTGCCCCAGCGAGGTGGAGAAGGCCTTCATCGTGCTGACCGCGACGATGGGGTTGATGATCGGGGCCGAGAGCATGTAGGTGATGGCGCAGGAGATGGGCAGCCCCTTCCGGATGAGGCGGCGGATTACCGGCACGACGGCGCATTCGCAGACGGGCAGGACGGCGCCGAGCAAGCCGCTCAGGATCACGGCCATGACCTTGTTCTTCGGCAGCCAGCGGTCCACCAGCCCGGGGGGCAGGTAGGCGTCGATGAATCCGGAGATCAGCGTCCCGAGGAGGATGAACGGCGCCCCTTCCAGAAGGATGCTGAGGAAGAGAAGGCAGAAGTCGGTGAAGGGCGTGAGGGGAGCTGGATCCATTCCGGGGGCGATGGCCGGGAAGGTAAGACACCCTCTGCGCGGAGTGCAAACGCGGAAACGCGGCTCCGGATCCGGCAGGTTGAAGCTCCGCGGAAGCCCGATCCCGGGGCTTGGAAGACGCGAGAGACTGCGGTGCCGACAAAAATCTCGCAAGCAAAACTTGCACTGGCTATAAAAACCATTATTTTTAAAATTAAATCACCGTGAAGAAATTATAATTAACTTGAATTTTCCTAAATTTAATTCACGGTTGCGATAATTTTTAAAAACCAGACTGGGAAATGACGTCGAGGATGACCATCTTGGGGCTGCAAACCGACATTGCCTGGGAGGACCGTTCCGCGAACTTCTCGCGCATCGAGGCGATGCTGGAGGCGGAGGGAACGGTGCCTGAGGGGGCCTTGCTGGTGCTCCCCGAGCTGGCGACTGCGGGCTTCACGATGAACGCCGCCGCGACTGCGGAGCCGCGCGACGGGGAATCGGCGGCGTTCTTCTCCGGATTGGCCCGCCGCCACCGCTGCCGGGTCCTCGCCGGCATCGCCGCGCCGGGCGACGCGCCGGGGCGGGTGGCGAACGAAGCCGTCTGCTTCGGCCCCGACGGCGCCGAAATCGCCCGCTACCGCAAGCGCCGCCCCTTTCCCCTGGTGCGCGAAAGCGAGCACTACCCTGCGGGAGACCGCGTCTCGGTCTTCGAGATCGACGGGTGGAAGGTCGCGCCGCTGATCTGCTACGACCTCCGCTTCCCCGAGCTCTTCCGCGAGGCCGCCGCCCTCGGGGCCGAGCTCTTCGTCGTCATCGCGAACTGGCCCTCGGTCCGGGTCGACCACTGGACCACCCTGCTGCGCGCCCGCGCCATCGAAAACCTCGCCTACGTCGTCGGCGTGAACCGGGCGGGGAGCGATCCGCACCATTCCTACCCGGGCGCCAGCCTCGTCGTCGGGCCCAAGGGCGAAGTCCTTGCCGAGACCGGGGCCGAACCGGGCCTCCTCCGGGCCGGGCTGGACCTCGAGCCGCTCCGGCAATGGCGACGCGACTTCCCCGCCCTCGAAGGGCTGACCACGAGTTCTTGACCGCTGGAATTCCCGACCGTTGGACCCGTCCTCACAGAACCATTTCCGCATCGTCGCGTCCTTCACGGCGGAGCCGCTCCGCAGCCCTCTCGCGGAGTGGCTGGAGCGGCTGGGGATCGGGCTGGAGATCCGCTTCGCGGACTACGGTCAGGTCCTGCAGGAGTCGCCCGATCCGAGCAGCGGCAGCGCCCGGAACGGCGCGGGCGGGATGAACGCGTTCCTGATCCGTCCGGCGGATCTAGGCGGGGCCCTGGACGAGGTCGCCGCGGCCATCGGCGCCTTGGCGGCACGCTCCGCCGCGGCCACGCTCGTCGTGCTCTGTCCCGAAGCGGGAGGCGGAGCGGGGGGGGCGAAGGCCGCGCAGCGCTTCGCCGGGCTTGCCCACGTCGAGGTGGTGGCCGCCGCCGAGCTCGCCGAGCTCTATCCCGTCGAGGAGCCCTTCGATCCGGAATCCGACGCCTCCGGCCACATCCCCTACACCGAGACGATGTTCGCCGCTCTGGCGACGCTGCTCGCCCGTCGCCTCGGCCTGCGGCAGCGTCCGCCGGCGAAGGTGCTCGCCCTGGACGCCGACCACACGCTCTGGGGCGGCGTCTGCGGCGAGGACGGGCCGGACGGCCTGGATCTCGACGGTCCCTGGCGCGAGCTGCGCGAGTTCGCCCTGGCCAAACGCCGGGAGGGCCTGCTCCTCGTGCTCGTCTCTAAGAACCACGCCTCCGACGTGGACAGGGTCTTCGAGGAGCGGGGCGAAGCGCTCGTCCTTGCAAAGGACGACTTCTCCGGCTGGAAGGCGAACTGGAACCCGAAATCGCAGAGCCTTCTCGAGCTCGCCGCCGAGCTGAACCTGGGGCTGGACAGCTTCGTCTTTCTCGACGACAACCCCGCCGAGGTCGCCGAGGTCGCCGCGAACGCCCCGGGCGTCCTCGCCCTGGCCTTGCCCGAAGCGGTCGAGGAGATCCCCGCCTTTCTCCGCCACCTCTGGCCCCTCGACACTCTGCCGGCGACCGGGGAGGACCGGGTGCGGGCCGAGTTCTACCGCCAGGAGTCGGAGCGCCGCGGACTCCGCGCCGCCGCCCCGAGCTTCGCCGACTTCCTGCGCGGGCTCGAGTTGCGGGCCGACATCGCCGCGGCCACTGTCGAGGACCTGCCCCGGATCGCCCAGCTCACGAAGCGAACCAACCAGTTCAACGTCCATCCCCTGCGCCTCGCCGAATCCGACCTCCAGGCGAGGATCGAGGCGGGGGCGAGCTGCCTCGCCGTGCGCGTGCGCGACCGCTTCGGCGACTACGGACTCGTCGGGGCGATGCTGGCGGGCCCGGCGGAGGGCTCCGTGCTGCCGGTCGAGCTCTTCCTCCTCAGCTGCCGGGCCATGGGCAAGGGCGTCGAACGGGCCATGCTCGCCGCGCTGGCCAGGCGGGCCCTCGCCCTCGGGGCCGCGACGCTGCGGGTGGCCTGCGAGACGACGGAGCGGAACGAGCCCGCCCGCCGCTTCTTCGAGCGGGCGGGCGGATTCGTGCTCGACGCATCGCAAGCCGCGGCCCTTCCGCCCATCCCCGAGGAGGACGAGGCGCAATCGGAACCTGACATTGACACCAAAGCGAAGGCCCCGGCGGGCGCGCCGCTCTTCGACGCGGACCTCGCCCGCCGCATCGCCACCGAGCTCCGCCGCCCTGCCGACGTTCTCGCCGCCTTCGCGGCGAAGCGCCCCCGCCCCGATCTGGCCCAGGCCTTCGTCCGGCCCGGCACGCGGACGCAGGGGCGCCTCGCCGCGATCTGGCGCGAGATTCTCGGCCTGGAGGAAGTCGGGCTCGAGGATCCCTTCTCCGCCCTCGGAGGCAGCTCCATCCAACTGGTGCGCCTCCACGCCGCGATGCGGAGGGAGTTCGGAACCGACCTGGAGCTGGTCGAGCTCTTCGAGCTCCCCACCATCGCCGCGCAGGCGGCGAAGCTGGAAACTGGCGAGCCGGGGAGCGGGGGCGCCGCGATCCTTTCGGAACCCGCCCCGACCGCCGGTTCCACCGGCTCCGCGGACGACGAGGCCGTCGCCATCATCGGAATGGCCTTGCGCGTGCCCGGCGCCGACGATCCCGAGCGCTTCTGGCGGAACCTCGTCGGGGGAGTCGAGTCGATCTCGCGCTTCCGTCGGGACGAAGTCGAGTATCCCGAGGAGTACGACAAGCCCGGCTACGTCCCCGCCAAGGGGCTGCTGGAGGGCGTCGACCTGTTCGACGCTTCCTTCTTCGGCGTCCTGCCGAAGGACGCCGCGATGATGGATCCCCAGCAGCGCATCTTCCTCGAGCTGGCGTGGGAGGCGATGGAGCGGGCCGGATACACGCCCGACACCCACCGCCAGCGCATCGGCGTCTATGCGGGGGCCTACTTCGACACCTACCTGCTCGCGAACCTCTGCACCGACCGAGAGTTCCTCGCGGACTTGATCCCGCAGATCCAAGTCGGCTCGCTCCAGACCGAGCTCGGCAACGACAAGGACTACCTCGCCACCCGGGTCGCCTACAAGCTGAACCTGCGCGGCCCGGCCATGACCCTGCAGACGGCCTGCTCCACCTCCATGGTCGCCATCGTCGAAGCCTGCCGGGCGATCCGCTCCGGCCTCTGCGACATGGCGCTCGCCGGCGGCGTCATCGTGACCCTGCCCCTGAGGCGCGGCTACTTCTACACCGAGCAGGGCATGCTCTCTGGCGACGGGCATTGCCGCGCCTTCGACGAGAAGGCCTCGGGCACCGTCTTCGGCAACGGCGCGGGCGTGGTGATGCTGAAGCGCCTCGGCGACGCCCTGCGCGACCGCGACCACATCCACGCGGTCGTCCGCGGCACCGGCCTGAACAACGACGGCGGGGTGAAGCACAGCTACACCGCCCCCAGCGTCGAGGGCCAGGTCGAGGTGATCCGCATGGCCCACCGCGACGCGGGCGTCGATCCCTCCTCCATCGGCTACGTCGAGGCCCACGGCACCGCCACGCCCCTCGGCGACCCCATCGAGGTGGCGGCCCTGAGCAAGGCCTTCCGCGCCGGCGGCGCCTCCGAGAACCAGTTCTGCGCCCTCGGTTCGCTGAAGACCAACATCGGACACCTCGACGTCGCCTCGGGCGTGTGCGGGATCATCAAGACGGCCCTGTCGCTGGAGCGCGCCGCCCTGCCGCCGATCCTGCACTATCAAACGCCCAATCCGAAGATCGACTTCGCGAACAGCCCCTTCTACGTGAATGCCGAGCTCCGCCCGTGGAAGGAGGGCCGCTCCGGCCAGCCCCGCCGCGCCGGGATCAGCGCCTTCGGCGTCGGGGGGACCAACGCCCACGTCGTCCTGGAGGAGGCACCGCCGACCGGCTCCGCGCCCTCGGCCCGGGCGAACCAGCTCTTCGTCCTCTCCGCCCGCAGCGAGGAGGCTCTCGCCGCCGCCTCGGTCCGGCTCGCCTCCTTCGCGGAAGCGCCGGGGACGGTCGGCCCCGCCGACGCCGCCTGGACTCTCGCGATCGGGCGCAAGCCCTTCCGCCACCGCCGCGCCGTGGCCGCCCCGGACTTCGCCGGCCTCGCCGCCGCGCTTCGCGGCGGAGGAGGCGTCGCCGGGCTCGCCGACCGCAGCGATCCTCCGGTGAACTTCCTTTTTCCCGGCCAGGGGTCGCAGCATCCAGGCATGGGCCGCGTTTTCTACGAAAGCGAGCCGCGCTTCCGCCGCCTCCTCGACGAATGCTCCGAGATCCTCCTCCCGTTGCTTGGCCTGCGCCTCACCGACGTGCTCTATCCGGGGGAAGACGCCGATCCCGGGGCCGCGGCGGAGCGGCTCAAGCACACCGTGCTGGCCCAGCCGGCGATCTTCGTTCTCGAATACGCCCTCGCCGAGCTCTGGCGGAGCTGGGGCGTCGAGCCGACCGCGATGGTCGGGCACAGCGTGGGCGAGTTCGTCGCGGCTTGCCAGGCGGGCGTCTTCGATCTGGAGAGCGGTCTGAAGCTGCTCGCCGCGCGTGGCCGCCTCATGGGCGAGCTGCCGGGCGGCGGGATGCTTTCGGTGCGCCTGTCCGAGTCCGACCTGCTCGCCCGCCTTCCCGATGGCCTCGATCTCGCGGCGGTCAACGGACCTTCCCTCTGCGTCGTCGCCGGTCCGCGCGAGGAACTGGAGGGCTTCCGCGCCGCCCTCGAGGCCGACGGCGTCGTGGCCCAGGCGCTGCACACCTCGCACGCCTTCCATTCGCGCATGATGGACCCGGTGGTGGAGCGCTTCGCCGCCGAGTTCGCGGGCGTGGCGCTCCGTGCCCCTGACAAGCCCATTCTCTCCACCGTCACCGGCGGGTGGCTGACCGAGAGGGAGGCGACCGACCCGATGTACTGGGCGAGACACCTGCGCGAGCCGGTGCGCTTCCACCGCTCCCTCGTCTCGCTGGGGGCGGAGAAGCCGGGGCAGATCTTCCTCGAAGTCGGTCCCGGCTCCACCCTGGTCGGCCTCGCCCGCCAGTCGCTCGACCGGAAGTCCGGACATCTCGCCCTCTCCACCTGCCGCCACGTCAAGGAGCCCGGCTGCGACCACGCCAACTGCCTCGAATCCCTCGGCAGGCTCTGGGCCAATGGCGTCGCGGTCGACTGGGAGGCCTTCTACGCCGAGGAGGCCCGCCGCCGCGTCCCCCTGCCGACCTACCCCTTCGAGCGCAAGCGCCACTGGATCGATCCGAAGCCCCTGGGCAGCCAGGGGCCGGTCGCCCCGGCGCCGGCGCCCGAGCCCGCCCCGGAACCCGTTTTTGTCCAAGCCACCATGAGCACGCCCGCCTCCATCTGCCGCCGCGAAGCCGTCGCCGCCGCGATCCGCGCCGTCCTAACGGATCTCTCCGGGATCCCCGCCGAGGAGCTCGACGGCGACGCCTCCTTCTTGGAGCAGGGCTTCGACTCGCTCCTGCTCACCCAGGTCAGCAAGGCGCTGGCGAACGAGTTCGGGATGGATCTGACGCTGCGGGATCTGATGGGCGATCTCTCGACCATCGACGCGATGGTCTCGCGGATCGACGAGACCCTCCCCGCCGACCGCTACCGCGACGCAGCGGTCGCCGAGCCCGTCCCGACAGCCGTCCCCCCGGTCGCGGCGGCTCCCGTGGCGGCACCGGCAACGGCAGTGGTTCCGGCCCCGGCGGCCCCGGTTTTCCAGGCGGCAGTGCCGACGGGTGGCGGTGCGGTGGAAGGCGTCATCGCCCAGCAGCTCGAGATCATGCGGCAGCAGATCGCCCTTCTCCAGAGCGGCTCGATCTCCCTTCCTCCCGCTCATGCCCTTCCTCCTGCTCCTCCTCAACCCGCGTCCGCGGAACGGCAGGCGGAGCGCCCGCCCTACAGCGAAACCAAAGCGCCTTCCCCCACGTCCGCCCCGACCACCGCGATCAACCGCGCCCTCGACGACACCCTGACCGATCGCCAACGGCGCCACGTCGAGGAGCTCGTCGCGAAGTACGTCGCCAAGACCCGCACCTCGAAGGAGCTCACCGCGAAATACCGCCAGTGGCACGCCGACCCCCGCACCGTCTCGGGCTTCAACCGCCGCTGGAAGGAGATGATCTACCAGATCGCGGTGGTGAAGTCCAAGGGCTCGCGCCTCCTCGACGTCGACGGGAACGAGTACATCGACCTGCTCAACGGATTCGGACCGAACTTCCTCGGCCATTCGCCCGACTTCGTCACCGAAGCCCTCAAGGCCCAGCTCGACCGCGGCGTCGAGGTCGGTCCGCAATGCGTCGCCGCGATGGAGGCGGCCCAGCTCTTCTGCGAGATCACCGGGAACGAGCGCGCCAGCTTCGTCAACACCGGCTCCGAAGCCGTCCAGGCGGCGATGCGGCTGGCCCGCACCGTCACCGGGAGGGACAAGATCGTCGTCTTCGCGAAGGACTATCACGGCAACTTCGACGAGGTCCTCGTCCGCAGCGTCGGCGCCGGCGATCAGCTCCGTTCCCTGCCCATCGCCCCCGGCATCCCGCGCCGCGCCGTCGAGGACGTCATCGTGCTGCCCTACGGCACCGACGAGGCCCTCGAGGTGATCCGCCGCCGCGCCCACGAGCTCGCCGCAGTGATCGTCGAGCCCATCCAGAGCCGTCGGCCCGAGTTCCAGCCCCGCGAGTTCATCCACGCGGTGCGCGAGATCACGCGCCAGTCGGGCGCGGTCTTCGTCTTCGACGAAGTCATCACCGGCTTCCGCACCGGGCCGAGGGGAGCGCAGGAGTTCTACGGCGTCGAGGCCGACATCGCCACCTACGGCAAGGTCGTGGGCGGCGGCATGCCCCTCGGCGTGGTCGCGGGCAAGGCCGAGTTCATGGACACCTTCGACGGCGGCATGTGGCAGTACGGCGACGACTCCTTCCCGGAGAAGGGCGTCACCTTCTTCGCAGGCACCTTCGTCCGGCATCCCCTCGCCATGGTGGCGGTGAAGGAGGTGCTGCGCCACCTCAAGGGCAAAGGTCCCGAGTTCTGGCAGGGGGTGAAGGACCGCGCCACGCGCCTCGCCACCACGGTGGACCGGCTCTTCGTCGAGAACGAGGCGCCCTTCCGCATGCCGAACTTCGGATCGCAGATGTTCGTCCGCGCGGCGGAGGACCACAAGTACGCGAGCCTCCTTTTCTTCCACTTGCGCAACAAGGGCGTCTTCCTCCTGGAGGGCTTCCCCACCTACATGACCGCGGCCCACAGCGACGAGGACATCGACTACTGCATCGCCGCCTTCCGCGAGTCCGTCGCCGAACTGCAGGAGGGCGGATTCTTCGAAATCCCCCAGGGCGTCGTCGTGCCCCACCTCAACGGCTCTCGCCTCGCCGGACCGCCCCGCCTTCTCGACGCTCCGGATCCCGGCAAGGCGCCCGAACAGGAAGCGTCCGCAGCGCTGCGCATCCATCCCATGACCGAGCCGCTCGCCGAAGTCTGGCTGGCCTCGCAGATCAGCGGAAACGCCTCGCTCTGCTTCAACGAGATCAACCTCGTGACCCTGCGCGGCCCCCTCGACGCGGAGGCTCTGACCGCCTCGCTGAACGATCTCCTGGTCCGCCACGAGGCGCTCCGCGCCGTCTTCCCGGGCGGAGGCGAGGGCTTCGTGGTGCAAGCCGCCCTCGCCGTCGACCCGACCTTCCTGGATCTCTCCGGACTCGATCCCGAGGAGCGAGAGGCCGCCGTCGCGGAAACGCTGGAGCGGGAGCGGAACACGCCCTTCGACCTGGAGAAGGGGCCGCTCTTCCGCGCCTCGCTGCTGCGTCTCGGAGAGGAGGAGCACCTCCTCGTCCTCGACGCCCACCACATCGTCTGCGACGGCTGGTCCTACAACGTGCTCCTCGCCGAGCTGGCCGAGCTCTACGGCGCCCGCCGCGAGGGCCGCACGCCGCAGCTCGCCCCGGCCCCTCGCTTTTCCGACCATTGCGAGCGCGTCGCCACGAGGGAGGCGCTCGGGACGGAGACGGCGGCCGAGCGCCACTGGATGCAGGAGTTCGCCGAGCCGATCCACGCCTTGGCGCTGCCCGCCGACTTCCCCTCTCCGTCCGAACCGGACTGCCGCTGCGACACCGTGGCGGACCGTCTCGGGCCGGACCAGGTGCGCGCCCTGCGCCGGGTCGCCGGCAAGTCGGGCGCGACGCTGTTCGGACTGCTCCTCGGCGCCTACCAGATCCTCCTCCACCGCCTCGCGCGGCAGGAGCGCTTCGTCGTCGGCTTCCCTGCGGCGGGACAGAACGGCTCGGGCGAAGAGGGGCTCGTCGGCCATTGCGTGAACTTCCTTCCCTTCGTCGCCTCCGTCGATCCGGCGGAGCGCTTCGGCGACTTCCTCAAGACGACGCAGCGCCGCCTCCTCGACGCCCTCGAGCACCAGGAGTTCACCTACGGCCGCCTCATCAAGAAGTTCCGCGCCGAGGAGCGGCCCCGCATCGAGGCCGTCTTCAACCTCGAGCGCGTCGACGACACCCTCGCCATGCCCGGCCTCGCGACCGAGGTCGCCGAGATCGACCGGGGCTACACCGCCAACCCGCTCTTTCTCAAGGCCCGCGAATACGAGGCCGGTCTGGAGATCCGCTTCGACTTCCAGAGCTCGCTCTTCAGCGCCGCGACGGTGGGGCAATGGCTCGCGGCCTACCGCGTCATCCTGGAAGGCTTGATCGAAGGCGCCGACGCCAGCGTCGCCGAGGTCGGGTCCCGCCTCTCCCCCGAGCAGGAGGCGCAGCTCCGCGCCTGGAACGACACCGCCGTCGACTATCCGCGCGACCTTTCGGTGGCGCAGCTCTTCGAGCAGACGGCCGCCCGCCGGGGCGAGGCTGCGGCGCTGCGGCACGAACGGGGCGAGACCAGCTACGCCGAACTCGCCGCGCTGAGCGACCGCATCGCCTGCGGCCTCGCCCACGCGGGCGTCTCGCGGGGCGACCGCGTCGCCATCTTCCTGGAGCGCTCCCCCGAGGCCATCGCCTCGATCTACGCCGTGTGGAAGGCCGGGGCCGTCTGCGTTCCCCTCGATCCCGACTACCCGGCCGAGCGGCTCCACTTCCTCCTTGCCGACAGCGGCGCGAGCTTCGCCATCGCGGAGCCCGCCTGGTCCGACCGGCTTCCGCGCGGGCTGGCGGCGACCTGTCCGGAACGCCTCGCCCGGGAGGGCCGGGGACGCGGCCCCTGCGCCGCCGCCGTCGGCGGGGACGAGGCCGCCATCGTGCTCTACACCTCGGGATCGACCGGCACGCCCAAGGGCGCCCTCATCCCGCACCGCGCCATCGTCCGCCTCGTGCGCGGAGCGGACTTCGTCGATTTCGGCGAGGACGAGGTCTTCCTCTTCGCCGCCAGCCCCAGCTTCGACGCCGCCCTCTTCGAGATCCACGGCGCCTTGCTGAACGGCGGCATCCTCGCCCTCCCTCCCGCCGGACGGCTCGATCTCTCCGTCCTCTCCGACACCCTCTCGAGGCACCGGGTCACCACCCTTTGGCTCACCGCCGGCCTGTTCCAGGTGATGGTCGAGGAGTGCGTCGAGTCCCTCGGCGGTCTGCGCCAGCTCGTCAGCGGCGGCGACACCATGTCCCCCTCGCATGCCGCGAAGCTGCTGGAGGCCCATCCGCGGCTGCGCCTCGTCAATGGCTACGGCCCGACCGAGAGCACCACCTTCGTCACCTGTCATCCGGTCGGGGACGAGGATCTCCGCGCGGCGGCGATCCCCGTCGGAAGACCCATCGCCAACACCACCGTCTGGATCCTCGACGGGGCGGGCCGACCCGTGCCTCCGGGCCTGCCCGGCGAGCTCTGCTGCGGCGGCGACGGCCTCGCCCTCGGCTATCTGAACCGGCCCGAGCTGAACGCGGAGAAGTTCGTCGCCCATCCCCTCGATCCCGGGGCGCCGCTCTACCGCACCGGCGACCTCTGCCGCCAGCGCGACGACGGGGCCGTCGTCTTCCTCGGACGGATCGACCAGCAGGTCAAGATCCGCGGATACCGCGTCGAACCCGGCGAGATCGAAGTGTGCCTGGCCCATCATCCGCTCGTCGGTCGGTGCAAGGTCGTTGCCCGCGGCGAGCAAGCCGCCGACAAGTCGCTGGTGGCCTACGTCTCCCCCCGCAACGGCGCCCGGCCCGCGCCCGAGGAACTGCTGGGCCATCTGCGCTCCAAGCTGCCGGACTATCTCGTGCCCGCCTCGCTTCTGGTTCTCGACGAGATGCCCCTGAACGCCAACGGCAAGATCGACGTCCGCGCCCTGCCCGATCCGGGGAAGGCCGCGTCCGCCCCGCCGGAGGACCTGCCGCCCACGAAGACCGAGTCCGCCCTCGTCGCGATCTGGCGGGACTTGCTGCGCACCTCCGAGATCGGGCTCGACGACGACTTCTTCTGTCTCGGCGGGCATTCCCTGCTCGGCATGCGGATGCTCGCCCGCATCCAGAAGCGCTTCGGCGCGACCCTGCCTCTCGCCGTGCTCTTCCGCGCCCCCAGCGTGCGGCAGCTCGCCGTCCTCGTCGACCGGAGGAGGGATCCCGAGGAAGGCGCGGCCCCCGCCTCCGAACCGGCCGCCGCGTCGCCCGAGCCCTCCGGGCCCCGGTCCGACGACGCGACCGGATCGGTCGGCCCCGTCCCCGAGGAGACGGTCCGGAAGGGCGGCTTCCACCTCGCTCCGGAGCCCGCGGCGCGTCCCGAGGAGCTTGCCGAGACCACCGTCGCGATCCAACCGAAGGGCGACCGGCCCCCTCTCTTCGCCGTCCACGGCGGAGACGGCGGCATCCTTTTCTACGGTGAACTGGCCGCCCGGCTCGGCGAGGAGCGCCCCTTCTACGCCTTCGAGGCGCCGGCCCTGACCGCGACCTCCCCCATCCCCGACGAAAGCGTCGAGGAGACCGCCGCGCACTACCTCGAGGAGCTGAAGAAAGTCCAGCCCTCCGGTCCCTACCACCTCTGCGGCTATTCCTTCGGCGGCGTCGTCGCCTACGAGATGGCCCGCCAGCTCGCCGCCGACGGGGAACGCATCGAGTTTCTCGGACTCGTCGACACCGAGAACCCGGCGGCCCAGGTCCGCAAGCTCTCCCTTGGCGAACGCCTCGCGGTAAACTGGAACAAGCGCACCCTCGCCGAGAAGGGCGTGCTGGAGAAGGTCGGAAAGATCGGAATGCGCATCGGCAGCGGACTCGCCTACCGTCTCTACTTCGAGGCCGAGGACGCCGTCGCCCGCACCCTGCCGCAGGCGAAGGGCGCGGGCTGGCTGCGCCAGGTGCAGCTCCGCAAGGCCCACGAGAAGGCCATGGACGCCTACGTCCCCGGCCCCCTCGAAGGACGGCTCACCCTCTTCCGGGCCATGGTCGGAGGCGACAAGTTCGACATCGGCGAGGACTACGGCTGGAACGATCTCGTCGACGAGCTGGACATCGTGGACATTCCCGGAAACCACATCAGCGTCTTCCACAAAGAGAACGTCGAGGCCATCGCCGCCGCCTTCCGAGAGGCCCTGGACGGCACGGCGGTCTGACGGCCGGCGCGGGGGACGCGGGCCCTAGCGGTCCGCATCCAGCCTCCGCCGCTCGAGGAGGTCGCGGTATTCGGAGACGTAGGAGGCGGATCCGGAGGCCTCCTCCGGATCCGAGACGACGAGATCCCATCGGTCGTTGCATCCGGTGCAGCGGTAGGCGACAGAATCACCGATCTCCCAGCCCTCCTCGGGCGGGGGCGTGAGACGGCGGGCCTCCTGTCCGCAGTCGACGCAGACGATCGTATCGGGTATCTCCATTCCATCCATCTTCGCATACGCAGCCATGTCCGGCAATCCTCGGCCCGTCATCGTCCTGGTCTCACCGCAGAAGGCCGAAAACATCGGCATGTGCGCCCGGGCCATGCTCAACTGCGGCCTGAGCCGCCTCCGCCTCGTGAACCCGCGCCAGGGCTGGCCGAACGAGGCAGCCCGGAGGACGGCGGCCGACGCCGACGAGGTGCTCGACCAAGCCGAGCGGTTCGGCAGCCTCGACGAGGCCATCGCCGACTGCCGCCACGTCGTCGCCGCGACGGCGCGGCCCCGATCCCTCCCGATCCCCGTGGCCGAGGCCGGAGAGGCGGCGGAGAAGGTGGTGGCCTGGAGCCGAGCGGGTGCGCAGGCCGCCATCCTCTTCGGCGCGGAGGCCTGCGGCCTCGACACGGATTCGGTCTCGAGGGCCGACTGCCTCCTGAAGTTCGCGACCAATCCCGAGTTTCCCACGCTCAACCTCGCCCAGAGCGTGCTGCTGTTCTCCTGGGAGTGGCGGGCCGCGGCGCGGCGGGGCGAGCAGGCGAAGGCCCCCGCCGCGCCCGTGGCGAGGCGGGCCGATCTGGAGGGCTTCTTCGGCCGGCTGGAGCGCGCCCTCGACGAGCGGGGATTCTTCCTCACGCCCGAGCTGCGCCCGACCGCCATCAAGCGGCTGCGCAGCCTCTTCGTCCGGGCCGCCCCGGAGGAGCGCGACGTGTCCATGCTGCACGGCGTGCTCACGGCCCTGCTGAGGGAGGGGGGCGGGCCGCGGTAGGCGACGTTTTTTCGGGACCGTTTCGTCCGAGCCTGTCAGAGCGTGGCCAGCCGCTCCGCGATCGCCTCGGGATAGATCCGGTGCTCCGCCTCGTGGATCCGTCCGGTGAGGGACTCGACCGTGTCGGATGGGAGGACGGGCACCCTCGCCTGCCGCAGAATCTCCCCCGTGTCGATGCCGGCGTCGACGAGGTGGACGGTGCAGCCGGCTTCGGCGTCGCCGGCCGCCAAGGCCTTGGCGACGGACCCGAGGCCGGGGTGTCTCGGCAGCAGCGAGGGATGCAGATTCAAAATCCGGCCGGCGTAGGCGCCCAGCACCGGCTCGCGGAGCACGCGCATGAAGCCGGCGCAGGCGACCAGATCGACCCTCATGGCGCGAAGTCGGTCGAGCAGCTCCTTCAGGGCGGCGTCGCTGAGGCGTCCCCGCTTCTCGGCGCCGGGGTCGAGGACGAGGCCGGGCACGCCGTGCTCCTCCGCCACCCGGAGGATGCCGGCCCCGGGCACGTCGGACACGACCAACGCGACCTCGCCGCCGAGCTCGCCTCGTCCCGCCGCCTCGAGGATGGCGCGGGCGTTCGAGCCCTTGCCGGATCCGAGGATGGCGATCCGCTTCGGTCCGGCGGGCTTGCCTGCCGCGAGCCGGGCGAGGGTGGCGCTGGTCGACTTTCCCGGGACGAGGGCGAGAATGCGGATCTCCACGCCGAGGCGGTCGAGCAGGGCCTTCTCCTCGTCGACGAGGGACTCGGGGGTGTAGTCGCCGCCCTTGGCGTAGAGATGGGGGCGGACCGCCTCGATGACGCCGGTGGCGCGGCGCTCCTCGAAGACGACGACGCGATCGACGCAACGCAGGGCGCGGAGCGTCTCGGCGCGTTCGGCGGCGGAGTGGACGGGTCGCCCGGGTCCCTTGAGTTCGCGGACGGAGGCGTCGCCGTTGATCGCGACGACGAGGACGTCGCCGAGGGCGCGGGCCTCGGTCAGATAGCGGACGTGGCCGACGTGGAGCAGGTCGAAGACGCCGTTGGTGAGGACGAGCCTTCCGCCCTCCCGCGAAAGCTGATCCCGCAGGGCGGCGACCTCTTCGAGGCTGGAGATGGAAGACGGCGTCATACTCGCTATGAGACGGCATTTTCCGCTTTTCACAAACCGCTTTTCCCGCGACCGTCCCGCCATGCATGACCCCCGCATCGACGAACTGGCCCGGCAACTGGTGAGATACTCCACCGCGACGAAGAAAGGAGAGAACGTCCTCATCGAACTATTCGACGTGCCCGAGGCGGCGGGCATCGCCCTGATCCGGGAGGTGCGGGCGGCCAAGGCGACGCCCTTCGTGAACCTGCACAACGCCCGGATCGCCCGCGAGCTGGCCCGCGGCGCCACCGAGGGGCAATACGAGCTGATCGCCTCCACCGCGATGCACCAGATGCAGAAGATGGACTGCTACATCGCGATCCGCGGCAGCCACAACGTGAACGAGCTCTCCGACGTGCCGGCGGCGCGCATGCAGATGCTCTCGGGCAAGATGCGCCCGGTGCTGAACGAGCGGGTCAACCGCACCCGCTGGTGCGTGCTGCGCTGGCCGCATCCCTCGATGGCGCAGAGCGCCGGGATGTCGACCGAGGCCTTCGAGGACTTCTACTTCCGCGTCTGCCTGCTCGACTACGGCAAGCTGAAGCCGGCCATGAACGCGCTCGCGAAGCGGATGACGAAGGCGAAGGAGGTCCACATCACGGGGCCGGGCACCGACCTGCGCTTCAGCATCGACGGCATCCCCGCGATTCCCTGCGGCGGCGCGCACAACATCCCCGACGGGGAATGCTTCACCGCGCCGGCGAGGGAGTCGGTGGAGGGCGTCGTCAGCTACAACGCCCCCTCGATCTACCAGGGCATCGCCTTCGACAACGTGAAGCTGGAGTTCAGCCGGGGCAAGATCGTCAAGGCGACGGCGAACAACACCAAGGCGCTCAACAAGATCCTCGACACCGACGAAGGGGCCCGCTACATCGGCGAGTTCGCCATCGGCTTCAACCGCGAGATCAAGGAGCCGATGCGCGACATCCTCTTCGACGAGAAGATCGCGGGCAGCTTCCACTTCACTCCCGGCCAGGCCTACGAGGTCGCGGACAACGGCAACCGCAGCTCGGTGCATTGGGACCTCGTCAGCATCCAGCGGCCCGACTACGGAGGCGGCGAGATCCGCTTCGACGGCGAACTGATCCGCCGCGACGGACAGTTCCTGCCGAAGGCGCTGCAGGCCTTGAACTATTGACGCGCGGGGACCGCGAGACCGACGGCGGGCTCTCAATGCCCGTGCCCTTGGTGCGAGCCGCCGATGCCGCCCCATTGGAGCTGGATCTGGAGCCAGGCGGCGTGCTCGCTGCCGAGGTCCGGGTCCCGGATGTGGTCGTATTGGAGCCGGGCTCGGACGCGCTGGGACTTGTCGAGGTAGGCGGTGAAGGCGGCGGAGAGGCGGTGCCGGTCGTCGATCCCGGCGATCTCGACGTCCGAGATCCAATCGTGGCGCAGCGAGACGGTGGCCGCGTCGCTGATCCCGTAGTGGATCGAATTGGAGAAGCCGTAGTCGTCGAAGTCGATGGGATCGCCGTCCTCGAGGCGGGCATCCGCCTTGCGCCCGATCAGCTCGCTCTGCAGCATCACCGCGCCCGAGCAGAAGTCGGGGCCGCCGTGGCCGTGGTCGTGCCCGTTCCAGACCTTGCGGAATCCGGCCCCGTAGACGCCGGTGCCGCGGCCGAAGCCGTTCTCTCCGAGAGCCAGGGAAAGGCTCCCCGTGACGCTGTCGTCGAAGGGGAGCCGGAAGCGGTAGTCGGCACTGGCGATCCAGCCCCGGAACCCCGCCTTGTCGAACTCGAAGGGCTCGTGGCCGTGTTCGCCGCGGTGGTCATGCTCGTGGTCGTCGTGATCGCCATGACCGTGCTCGTCGTGGTGGTGCTCCTCCTCCTCGCCGTGCCCGTGCCCGCCATGGGCATGGCGGTGCGAATGGGTCCGCAGCCCGCCGAAGCCGAAATCCAGCGATCCGCCCTTGGGCAGGTGCATGACGAGACGACCGCCCTGGGTGATCAGCTCCCCCTCGTTGAGAAGCCGTCCGTTGGCGAGATTCTGGTTCACGAAGAACCAGTCGTGCAGGTGCAAGTCGGACTGGAAGCCGAAGCGGTTGAGGAATTGGCCGCCTCCGACGGTGAGTCGCTCGCCAGCGCGCCAGAGGAGCTTCGCCTCCTCCAGTTCCGCCTCCCAGAGATGGTCGGCCCCCTGGTGGCCGAAGCCCGAGACCAGTCCCCTCAAGGTGTCGCTGAACTCGAAGTCCAGATGCAGCTCGATCGCCTGGATCCCCCACTCGTTGAGCGGATCGTGTCCCGAGGAGGCGAGGTCCCCCGCCGCCGCGCCCGGCTCGAGGAGGCCGCCGGCGGCGTCGAGGTAGAGGGTGGGGACGAGAACCCCTCCCAGATCGACGCCCTCGCCGGAGAGCCAGTCGACCCGGTCGACGTGGTATTCAAAGACTTCCTCGCCGCTTTCCGACGCTGGGAGAACGGCCCCGGTCGACGAAAGAAGAGCGAAGAGAAGGCCGGAAAGTGGGGCGGATTTCATCGGGTCGCAACTGCAATTCTCTTGCATTAAGTTCCCTCTCACGCGATAATGCAAGCGATTTGCGATGACATTCGCAATCTTTTTGCGATAATGGCTCCATCATGAAACCCTTCGCCACCTCCCTGCTGCTGCTTCTCCTGTTCCTTGTGGTGCCGGCCTCCGGCCTCGCCGCCGAGGTCACCTACAACGCCGAGATGAAGGGCATCGAATGCGCCGGCTGCAAGAAGACCATCTCCCGCGCCCTCGGGAAGATCAAAGGGGTCCGGACCATCCGCATCGTCAAGGAGGGCAAGGACAAGCACCGGCTCGTCATCGTCACCGACGGGAGCAAACCCATCACCCGCGCCGACGCCGACGCCGCCCTCGGCAAAGACTCGCACTACACCATCGTGAAATGGAACTGAGCCGACCATGAGCGTCCTCCGACTCCTTCCCGCCGCCCTCTCCCTCGCCCTTCTCGGCTTCGGCGCCACCCTTTCCGCCGGGGCGAAGGAGAAGCTCCGCGTCTTCGTCCCCGTGCTGCCCTACGAATATCTCTTCGAGCGCCTCGGCGGCGACTGGGTCGAGGCGAAGGCCATCGTCCAGGAGGGCGGCGACTGCCACAACTACTCGCCCTCGCCCCGTCAGGTCGCCGAGATCTCCCGGGCGAACCTGCTCTTCTCCGGCGGGCTCTCCTTCGAGTCCAACTTCTTCGTCGCCGTCGGCGACGGCGTCACCTCGCCGAAGGACATCGACCTGCTCCAGGGCCTGGAGCTGCTCGAGGGCAGTTGCGCCGAATGCGAGGCCGCCCACGCGGAGGGCGGGGAGGCCGAAGCCCACGAGCACGACCACGAGGACCTGCTGGACGCCCACGTCTGGCTCTCCACGCGGGTGCTGCTGCATCAGGCCGCCTGGATCGCCGAGCTCCTCAAACAGCATCTCCCGCCCGCCGCCGCCGAGGCCATCGACGCGAACCACGCCTCCCTGAAAGGCGAACTCGAGGCCCTCGACAAGGAGCTCGCCAAGCTGCTCGAGCCGAAGAAGGGCGAGGCCTTCTACGTCTACCACGGCGCCTTCGCCTACTTCGCGCGCGACTACGGGCTGGTCCAGAAGGCCATCGAGCTGGGCAACCGGCGGCCCACGCCGAAGCAGATCGCCGAAATCGCCAAGCAGGCGAAGGCGGAGGGGGTGAAGGCGATCTTCGTGCAGCCGCAGTTCGACCAGTCCAGCGCCCGTTCCCTCGCCGAGGCCATCGGAGGCGAGGTGCGGCTCCTCGATCCCCTGGAGAAGGACGTCATCGCCAACCTCCGCACGATCGCGGAGACCATCGCCGCAGCGAACTGAGCCCCGCCGCCGGAGAAGGCGGGCGGCAACGCCCCCCTGGCTCCGGCCCAACCCTCCCCACCGGCGCCTTGAACCCCGTCGAGCCAAGCGAGACGATCGTCGAATGCGAAGGCCTCGCCTTCGCCTACGCCAAGTCCCCCGTTCTCGAGGACGTCTCCTTCGTCCTCCGGGGCGGCGAATCCCTCTGCGTCATCGGGCCGAACGGGGGGGGCAAGTCGACCCTGGTGAAGCTGCTCCTCGGTCTCCTCGAACCGTCGTCGGGCCGGATCCGCGTGCTCGGGAAGAGCCCCCGCGCCGCCGCCGCCTCGATGGGCTACGTGCCCCAGGCCATCCGCTACGACCCGCAGTTCCCCATCTCCGCCATCGACATCGTCCTGATGGGCCGGCTCAACCACCTCAAGGTCGGGCGCTTCTCGAAACAGTGCCGCGAGGCGGCCCATGCCGCCCTCGACGAGGTGGGCATGTCGGGCTACGCTCGGCGGGCCTTCTCCGACCTCTCCGGCGGCGAGCGGCAGCGCGTCCTCGTCGCGCGCGCCCTCGCCTGCGAGCCCGAGCTCCTCCTCCTCGACGAGCCGACCGCTAACATCGACCTCACCATCGAGGCCCAGCTCATCGAGACCCTCGCGAAGCTGCGCCAGCGCATGACCATCCTCATGGTCACGCACGATCTCGACCTCGTGTCCTCGCTGGGCGACTCGGTGCTCTGCGTGAACCACCGCGTCCACCGGCATTCCCTGCCGCTTTCCGGCGAGACGATCAAGGAGATCTACAGCGGCCGCCGCCGCCTCGAGCACGACCGCCGCGCCCGCCACCAGCAAGGGGACCATTCCGCCTGCCAGCATGACTAGACTGCCCCGTCGCGCCAGCGTTTTGGAGTGCGGCGCTCCGCGCCGCTTTGGATCGAATCCGGCAGGCACGCTCGAAACTTCCCCCGTTCTTCACCGCTCCCTCGGCGTCCGAATCCAAAGCGCCGGGAACCGGCGCACTCCAAAGCGCTCCGCAACGTTCGGAAGGACAACGGCCGTTTCCAAATCCTCCGCTCCCTTGATGCCGCAAGCACATGACTGACTTCCTCGACGCCCTGGAGACGGTGCCGCTGATCCGCTACGCCCTCATCGCCGGGCTCGTCGCCAGCCTCCCCTTCGGCGTGGTCGGCGCCCTCGTCGTGACGCGCCAGATCGCCTACGTCGCCTCCGCCATCGCCCACAGCATCCTCGGCGGGATCGGGGCGTCGGTCTACTACAGCCGCGTCTACGACCTGCCCTGGCTCACCCCCATGCTCGGGGCCGTCGTCGCGGGGCTCGTCTCCGTCGCCCTGATCGGATGGGTGACCCTGCGCTTCAAGGAGCGCGAGGACACCATCATCGGCGCCATCTGGGCCTTCGGCATGGCCCTCGGGCTCATCTTCCTCCACTACGCGCCGGGCAAGGCGGTGAACCTGGAGAGCTTCATCTTCGGCAACATCCTTCTCACCACCCGCGCCGACATCGTGGCCACCTTCGTCCTCGGCGTCCTCGTCCTCCTCCTCGTCGGGCTCTTCTACCACAAGCTCGTCGCCGTCTCCTTCGACGAGGAGTTCGCCCGCCTCCGAGGCGTCTCGTCCAAGGCCTACTACTTCCTCCTCCTCGTCCTCACCGCCATGAGCGTCGTCCTGATGGTGCGCGTCGCCGGCCTCATCCTCGCCCAGGCCCTCATCGTCCTGCCCGCCGCCACCGCCTCGCGCTTCTCGCGCTCGCTCTGGGCGATCATGGTCGTCGCCGTGGCCATCACCGCCGTCTGCAACACCGCCGGACTCGCCCTCAGCTACGAATACGACATTCCCACGGGCCCCTTCGTCGTCTTTCTCGCCGTGGCCTGCTACGCGCTGTCCTTCCTCTTCCGGCCGCGCCGGGCCTAGTTCGGCGACGGGATCTCGCCCCGGTCGCGTCGCGAAGGCCGTCCGCCCCCGAGCCCTCCCCTGTCGTCGCCCGCCTCCCCCTCATGGCCGCAATCCGCTACAAACAACAATGGTTCGAGAATCCGGTCCGCGACATGGTCGCCGGATCCGTCGTCGCCCTGGCCCTCATACCCGAGGCCATCGCCTTTTCCCTCATCGCCGGAGTGGCCCCCCTGGGTGGCCATCTCGCGTCCTTCTGCATGGCGGTCGTCATTGCCTTTGTGGTAGCGCGCTCCGACAAGCCGAGTCAGATCCGCATCCAC
>CAYMMC010000007.1:12097-22381 GCA_964391125.1 uncultured Akkermansia sp. | reverse complement strand
GCGCACATCGCGCCCTCAACAGCCTCTCAAGCCCGCGCGCATCGCCTCGACCGGGGCGACCCCGCCGAACCAGAACTCGAAGGCCAGCGCCCCCTGCCACAGCAGCATCTCCTCTCCGTTCGACACCATGGCCCCCTCGGCCTCGGCCTCGGCCATCAGGCGCGTCCGGGCGGGCGCGTAGACCATGTCGTAGACGAGGTGGCTGGACCGCAGGAGCCGGCGCGGCACCACTGCCGGATCGTCCGGCCGCATGCCTGCGGAGGTGGCGTTGACGATCAGGTCGATCCCGCCGATCTCCCGCCCCATCGCCTCCTCGGTCCAGGGAATGGCGGCGAGCGCGCCGGGTTCCGGAAAGGCGTCCTCCAGCTCCGCCGCCAGCGCGTGGGCCTTTTCCACCGTCCGGTTCACCAGGACGAGCCGGGGACTGCGGTCCATCGCGCATTGCACGGCCGCCCCCCGGCCGGCGCCGCCCCCCGCGCCGACGACCATCACGCGCAGCTCGGAGAGAGACTTGCCGAAGGCCTCCCGCACCGCCCGCCCCAGCCCGGGCGCGTCGGTGTTGTGCCCGAAAAGCCTTCCCTCCCGGATCGCGACGGTGTTCACCGCGCCGACGCGACGGGCGGTCTCGGTCCTATCCCCGACCGCCTCGAAGACCGCTGCCTTGTGGGGGATGGTGGCGTTGAAGCCGAGGAAGCCGGCTTCCTTCATCCGGGCGATCCCCTCGGCCAGCTCCTCGGGCCGCAGGTGGAGCCGCACGTATTCGCAGTCGATCCCCCGCTGGAGCAGGGCGGGGTTGTGCATCTGGGGGGAGCGCGAATGGGCGACCGGGTCCCCGATCACCGCGAGCCGGGGGGGGCGCACCGAGGTGCGCGTGGCTTCGCTCCAATTCCGTAGGTCGGCGAGGGTGTGGACGTGCATGGGGCACAGGCTTCCAGCCGGCGCGGGAGGCGTCAAAGGGAAAATGGACGCCTCCTTCCCTTCACGGGATCCAAGCCCGCATCAGGCCTCCGCGTAGTCCCGCATCGCCTCGAGAATGATCGCGACGCTGACGGCGCCTGCGTCGGGCTTGCCGAGCGACTTCTCGCCGAGGGTCTTGGCCCGGCCCATGGTGGCGACCATGCCCTCGCTGGCGTCGCGTCCGGCGGCGGCGGCCCCGGCCACGGCAGCGAGGGCCTCGTCGAGGGGCAGGCCGGCGGATTCCGCCGCCTTCTCCGCCGCCGGGGCGAGGGCGTCGACCATGGTCTTGTCGCCGGGTTTGGCGCCGCCCCGGGCCATGACCTGGGCGGTGCCTTCGCGGAGCAGGGCGGCCAGTCCCGCCGCGTCGAAGTCGGCGGCCTCGCCCGCCGCCTTCCCGCCGGAGCGGAAGAGCGTCCCGAAGACCGCGCCGGAGGCGCCGCCCATCGAGGACATCATCGCCGTGCCGACGGCGACGAAGACCTTCCCGGCGGAGGGGAACTCCTTGCCCGCGAGGGCCTCCTTCGCCGCCGTCATGCCGCGCGTCATGCCCACGCCGTGGTCGCCGTCGCCGAGGGCGCGGTCGGCGTCGGTGAGGAGGGGTTCGGACGCGATGATCCGGTCGGCGACCGCGAGCATCATGTCGCGGACTTCGTTCACGGAGAGAGAGGCTTTTCCCATGGCTGGCGGTGGCGGGTCGGCGGACAAGGAGGGTGGGGCGGGAGAGGCGACCCTCTTCCCGGGAGGAGGAGAGGGGGTCAGGCCCCGTAGCGGCCCTCCATCTTGCTGAAGCAGACCGACTGGCAGGGCAGGCTCCAATAGCGCTTCAGCTCCTCGTCCACGCGGGTGAGGGAGAAGGAGATGCCGGCCATCTCCTGGCAGGTGACGAGAGGCCCGACGATCACGTCGTAGATCCCGACGCCGCGCTCCGCGAGGATGGCCTTGGCCTTCCGCAGGGCGATGAGCAGCTCCATCATGGTGGTCGCGCCGAGGGAGTTCACGAAGAGGATGACCTCGTCCCCGGAGGCCAGGTCGGCGACCTCCCCGTCCTTCTCGAAATCCTCGAAGATGAGGTCGAGCATCCGGGCGGCGAGATCGTCGGCGGTGGTCATGGGGATCTCGCCCACGCCGGGCTCGCCGTGGATGCCCATCCCGAGACCGATCTTGTCGTCGGCGATCTCGAAGGTGGGCTTGCCGGTCGCGGGGATGGAGCCGGGGGCCATGGAGACGCCGACGGAGCGGGTCTGGAGCACGGCCTTCCTCGCGAGCGCCTCCAGCTCGTCGAGGGAGCCGGCCGTCTGCGAGGCCGCGCCCGCGAGCTTCACGATGGGGACGAGCCCGGCGATGCCGCGGCGGTTCTTCTTGTCGGTCGGCGGGGCGGAGCAGACGTCGTCCCAGATCAGGACGGTGCGCACCTCGATGTCCTCGTCCGAGGCCAGCTCGGCGCCGAGGTCGAAGTTCATCACGTCGCCGGCGTAGTTGCCGTAGAGGTAGAGGACGCCCTTGCCGCGATGCACCGCCTCGGTCGCCTCGAGCACGATGTTCGGCGGGGGGGCGGCGAAGATGTCGCCGCAGGCGGCGCCGTCGGCGAGGTTGCGCCCGACGAGACCGTGGTAGATCGGCTCGTGCCCGCTGCCGCCGCCGACGAGCAGGGCCACCTTGCCCTCGGGGATGTCGTTCTTCGCGATGGAGCGGGCGCCGACGTGGCGGCATTCGCCGTTGTAGGCTTCGACGAGGCCCTCGACCAGTTCGTCGGCGACCTTCAAGGGATCGTTGATCAGCTTTTTCATCGGGGAAAGGGGAAGACGGGCGCGTCCTTGTTCTCTCAGACATTGGCGGCGACGGCAAACGGAAAATGCCGGGGCGGCGATTCCGCGAGACACAATCGGCGGGATTCGATACACTGCCCGGATGCAGCCGACGACCCGCGCCTTCCCGCCCTTGCTCGCCATCGCCATGGCCATGGCGGCCCCCGCCGCCCTGCGCTCGCAGCAGGCCCTCGTCGCCGACCTCGACGTCTTCGTGACCCTGCCGGACGCCTACCGGCTCACTCCCGACGATCTGGAGGGGCGCTACGAACAGGGCGACTGGAACAAGAACCCCTACTTCGAATGGCTCGACGAGGAGCGCACCCGCGCCATCTTCCAGAGGAAGGACCTCGGCAACCTGAAGGTCGGCCTGGCCTTGCTGGGCGGCGCCGTCGCCGCCGAGGAGGCCATCGTCGACTTCGAAGGCGGCAAGCTCCTCGGGATCACCATCTCGCTCTACAACCGGGGCGACGGGGGCGCCATCTCGCCGGACGATTTCGAGCAGCGCTTCCGTTCGATGGGGCGCCACTTGGGCGAACAGCTCCAGATCCGCCCGGTGAAACGCGAAGGCCGGCCCACCCAGGGGCTGCTGACCAGCGGCTATTCGTGGATCTCGGCCCGGGGCAAGGCCGTCCTCGAGCACAACGCCGAGCCCTCCGGGCAAATCGAGTTCCTCCGCATGCGCCTGGCCCGCCGCGACGCCGGCGGCATCTACGAGGCGGCGATGCAGGCCCGCGCCGGCGCCTCGACGAGGCTCTCCCAACTGCCCGCGAGCGTGAAGCGGGACGCCTCCGGCGACGTCCGCATCTCCGGCCTGCCCATGGTCGACCAGGGGGCGAAGGGCTACTGCGTCGTCGCCACGGTGCAGCGGCTTTTCGAATACTACGGCATCCCCTGCGACATGCATCAGCTCGCCCAGATCGCCGGCTCCGATCCGAACCGGGGCACCAGCACCCTCGCCATCAACGAGGAGCTCGGTCGCATCGACCATCTCTTCAAAACCCGCTTCGCCTGCCTCATGGTGCGTCAGGACGACCGGCTCGTCGAGTTGCTGGAGGGGCGCTACGTCGGCCCGGACGTGCCGGAATCGAAATTCCACGAGGCCGTCCGCAAGCACGTCGACCAGGGCATCCCCCTGCTCTGGTCGCTCGAAGTGGGCCTGTTTCCCGAAGACCCGCCCCTGCACGAGCAGACCGGCGGAGGCCACATGCGCATGATCATCGGCTACAACGCCGAGAAGAAGCAGGTGCTGTTCTCCGACTCCTGGGGCGCGGGGCACGCCATGAAGCGGATGGACGCGGACGACGCCTGCCAGGCGACCCACGGCCTCTTCGTGATGAAGCCGACGACGCGGTGAGGCGGCGGGCGGCGAGCGGCGGACGCCCCGGTCGGCCCCGTCTACCGGTCCCCGCCGTTCTCCGTCCGGCCGTGGATGAACCAGAGATTGCGGATGTAGATGAACCAGCCCGTGCTCTGCCCGAGGAAGCCGACGATCTCCTTCCGCCAGACGAAGTAGACCATCAGCATGGAGGCGCCGAGGAGGCTGAGCCACCAGAACAGCGGCGGCACGATGGAGTCCTTCGCCCGTTCGCTGGCCCGCCACTGCACGACCATGCGCGCGGTGAAGACCGCCTGCCCCGCGAAGCCGAAAAGCACCCACAGCACCCCGGCGAAGGAGGTGACGTCGAGAATGCCGTAGATCCAGGGCAGGTCGCGCTTCCGCCGATGGATCTCGGCGAGCAGCTCGTCGCCGCCAAGTCCGGGCGCGCCCTCCGGCCAGCCGTCGAAGGTCGCCCGCAACCTGCCCTCCCCGTCCGGAGCGACGTCGATGGTGACGATGCGGTCCGAGAGGTTGAAGGGCGGCACCGCCGGCTGCCCCGGCGCGCTCACGAGGCCGAACGCCAGCAGCAGCGACCAAGCCGCCGCCGGCAGGGCCAGCAGCAGCGCCGCCGCGACCAGCAGACGGGTGCGGGAGGGCCTGCCTTTCATCTCCTGCGCAGCCATTGCAGCGCCGCCATGGCCGCCGCACTGAAGATCACCCCCAGCACGAGGGCGCCCGCCCCCGCCTGGACCACGTAGGAGGCGAATCCGAAGGTCGTCCTGGCCCCCTCCGCCACCGCCGCGACGCTGGCCTCGTCGAGTCCCGCCGAGCGGTAATGGCGCTGCGTCTCCTCGACCATGTAGTCAGTCCAACCGGGATCCAGCCATCGGAGATGGACGGCCCGGGCCAATGCCGCGACCAGCGCCGCCACCGCCGCGATCGTCGCGCCCGAGCCCAAGCCCTCGAGGAAGCTCGTTTCCGGCGCCCGGCGCAGCAGGGCCCGCATGGCGAGGACGTAGCCGGCGAGGGAGAGGAAGATGGGCACGGCCTCGGTCACCTGGACCATCCCGATCCCCTGGCGGTTCCATCCGCAGGCCCACGAGAGGACGAGCCAGGCGAAGCACGTCCCTCCGATGACCGCTCCCCATTTCCATTCGAATGCTTTCATGCGCGGCGGTCGCGTTCGACCCGTTCCCATCGGGGGGACGGGGCGCAGCGGACCGCCGGGACCTTGGCGCGGACAAGGCCGTCGGTCCACTGGAAACCGTCGCTCAGCGGTCCGTCCCCCGGACGCCGTGGCCGGGTCAGTCGCCCAGGTATTTCCTCAGCGAGTCCCTGAGCTGGGTCCGGGCGCGGAAGAGGAGGCTCTTCACCGCCGGGACGGACATGCCCAGGATCGCCCCGATCTCCTCGTAGGGCATCTCCTCGTAGCGGCGCAGGACGACGGCGAGGCGCTGCTTCTCGGGCAGGGCCTCGATGGCCCGGTCGATGGAGGCCTCCAGCTCGGCGCGGAGCAGGTCGTCGTCGGGCTTGCTGCCGTGGAGGTCCTCGGCCACGGGCAGGCCCGCCTCCTCGCGCTCCTGCACCGAGACGGTGGGCTTGCGGCGGCGGCGGCGCGATTCGTTGAAGACGAGATTGCGAGTGATCGTGAACAACCAGGTCGTGAAGCGGGCCTGGGGCTCGTAGCGCGAGGCCGACTTCCAAATGCGGAGAAAGACCTGCTGGGCGATGTCCTCGGCTTCGGAGGGGTTTCCCAGCATCTTCGCGACCGTGCCCACCACGGCGTGCTGGTGGAGCTCGACGAGCCGTTCGAAGGCCTCGATGTCCCCCGAGCGAACCCGCATCATCAGCGCCACGTCCACGGCGTCCGCCTCGTCCCTCCCTTCCCCCCCGGCGCCGGAGGCGGGGGGCTTCGAATCGGAAGGCGTCATGGGTTTTTCGAAAATTCCTGAGAGAAAGGGCTGAAATAGCAGGTAAACTCAACTCCGGCAAGCCGCGATCGTTGCTCCGGACCCACTCCCGGCGCCCTTCCTCCGCCCCCGTCGGCGGAACTCCGCGCCTCCGCCTCCGACATGCCCGACCCCTCCAAGCCCAAAGCCCGCCGCCGCTGGTCCTTTCTGCGCCGCCTCGCCCTGTTGCTGATGCGCCTCGGCGTCACCAGCGAGATGGTCGCGATCTCGGGAATGATCCTCGGAATCCTCGCGGGCACCGCCTTCATGGCCACCGGCGAGACGGAGCGGCCCCGCCTCGCCTGGGGAATCGGGGCGGCCCTCTGCCTGCTCCGCTTCGTCGCCATCCGGCTCGACGGCATGCTGCAATCCGCCTCGGAGCGGCAGTCCCGCGACGAGGAGTTCTACAACGAGCTCCCCGAGCGGGTCTCCGACGCCGTGACCCTCCTCGGCTTCGGATTCGCCGCGGGCTCCAGCCCCTGGCTCGGGCTCGCCGCCGCCCTCGCGGCGATCTTCTCGGCCTACATCCGCTCGCTCGTCTCGTCCCGGGCGAAGGCCGCCCGCCCGATGCGCTTCGTCCCGATGCGGCGGACGCAGAGGCTCCTCCTCCTCGCCCTCGTCTCGATCCTGATGATCGCCGGGGTGCAGGAGCGCCATCCCGAGCAGGACCTGCCCAAGCTCGCGCTCTGCCTCGTGGTGGTCGGCTGCCTCTCGGCGGTCTGCCTGCGCTGGTTCAATCTCCGCGGCATCAAGGTCTGAAAGCCGGGCCGCCTGCGACGGATTCGTTGCGCTCGGATTTTTGAAATTCGCGCCTGCCCGCCGTCATTTTTCCGCTACCGTGCCTTCCGCCGCCATCCGATGAACTCCGTCCTCGACAAGCAGGTCGTCCTGGTCCTCAACCGGAACTGGCAGGCCATCGACGTCCGCAATCCCGCCGAGGCCTTCTGCCAGATGGCCACCGACACCGCCACCGCCCTCGACATCCGCGACGACTCCAGCATGGTCCCCACCCGCTGGGAGGACTGGAGGCGGCTGCCGGTGAGGGAGAACGACTTCTCCATCGGCACCGCCCGCGGCCGCATCCGCGTTCCCACCGTCCTGGTGCTGTCCCGCTTCTCGAAGGTTCCGACGCGGCGGCCCAAGCTCAACTTCCGCAACCTCTGGGAGCGCGACGGCGGCCGCTGCCAGTACACCGGACGCCTCCTCCGTCCCGGCGAGGCCAACATCGACCACGTGGTGCCGCGCTCGCGCCAAGGCGCCACGAGCTGGGAGAACTGCGTCATCGCCGACCGGGCGGTGAACTCGCGCAAGGGCAACCGCACCCCCGAGGAAGCCGGGCTGAGCCTCCTCAGCGTCCCCGCGGCCCCTCGCGAGCTGCCCGCGACGATGCTGCTGCGCAACGTCCACGGCATCCCCGAATGGGAGCCCTTTCTCCAGGCCTGACGCCGTCGCCCGGCGCCGGCCCGCCCCTCCGCAAAATAGCGCTTGCCCGCCCCGGAAGCGCTTGTACGGGTGGAGAACGCAGACCATGATCCTCTCCGACTCCGAAATCCTCGCCGCGATGGAGCGGGGCGAAATCGTCATCGAGCCCTACCGCCGCGAGCACCTCGGGACGAACAGCTACGACGTCCACCTCAGCAAGCACCTCGCCACCTACCGGAACCGCGTCCTCGACGCCCGGCAGCACAACGAGATCGACCATTTCGAGATCCCGCCGGAGGGATACGTGCTGGAGCCCCAGATCAACTACCTCGGCTCGACCATGGAGTACACCGAGACCCACGCGACCGTCCCCTTCCTCGAAGGCAAGTCCAGCGTCGGCCGCCTCGGCATCGACATCCACGCCACCGCCGGCAAGGGCGACGTGGGCTTCTGCAACTACTGGACCCTCGAGATCTCGGTGAAGCAGCCCGTCCGCGTCTACGAGGGCATGCCCATCGGGCAACTGATCTACTTCCTGGTGCAGGGGGAGATCCTGAACCCCTACCATTCGAAGGGGTCGGCCAAATACAACCGGCGCACCCATTTGCCGGTCGAATCGATGATGTGGCGGAACCGCTTCTGAAACGCCCTCCGGCCGATCCCGAGGCGAAGTGCGCTTTCGCCGTCCACAAGGAGGGGATCGCGTAAAGAAGGGCTTTTGACAGAGCCGGAATCGTGCGTTTCCGTGCCTTCCCGCGAAACCTGCGGAACCCATCTGCCATGAGCCACCCCCCCGCCGCACTTTCCTCCCCCGACGCCACGCGCCGCTCCTTCGTCAAGACCGCCGGAGCGACCGCCGCGGCCACCGCCGCCGTCGGATTCCCCTCCATCACCCTCGGCGCGCCGAACGACAAGAAGCTGAAGATCGGCGTCGTCGGCACGGGCGGGCGCGGCGGCGGGGCCATGCTGAACGCGCTCGCCGCCGACGACAACGTCGAGCTCCACGCCATGGGCGACCTCTACCTCGCCGAGGCGGAGAAGAAGCTGGAGATGGTGCGGAAGAACTCCATCTCCAAGGGCAAGCTCGCCGACGGGCTCGACAGCCGCGTCTTCGGCGGCATCGACTCCTACAAGAAGGTGATCGACGCCGGGGTGGACGTGATCCTGCTCACCTCTCCGCCGGCCTTCCGCCCCACCCATTTCCGGGCCGCCGTCGATGCCGGCATCCACGCCTTCGCCGAGAAGCCCTGCGCCACCGACATCGCCGGGGTGAAGGACTTCCTCGAGACCGCCAAGCTCGCCGCCGACAAGGACCTCTCCGTCCTCAGCGGCTTCTGCTACCGCTACAGCGAGCACGGGCGGGCCCTCTTCGAACGCCTCCACGACGGGGCCATCGGCGACATCCTCAGCATCCATTCGATCTACAACGCCGGACCGGTCAAGGCCATGCCCGACCCCTCCAGCCGCCCCGACGGGATGGGCGACACCGAATGGCAGCTCGCCAACTGGTACAACTTCCCCTGGCTCGGCGGCGACGGCATCGTCGAGCAGGGCTGCCACAACGTGGACCGCGTCGCCTGGGCCTTCAAGGACGTCGATCCCGTCGCCGCCTTCGGCACCGGCGGCCGCACCCGCCCCAACAACGAAGGCACCATCTACGACCACTTCAGCATCACCTACGAGTACGAGAACAACGCCCAGGCCCACGTCGAATGGCGGCAGTATCTCGACTCCTACAACTACACCGGCGACACCTACTACGGCACCAAGGGCGTCGCGAAGTTCGGCACCAGCTCGGCCGAGATTCTCGGCGAGACCAACTGGACCTGGCGCAGGCCCCGCACCCCCCGGAGCATGTACGATCTCGAGCACGAGGAGTTCTTCGCGGCGATCCGCTCGGGCGAGCGCAAGGACGACGCCGCCCTGCTCGGACACTCCACCACCATGGCCATCCTGGGGCGCACCGCCTGCTACTCGGGCAAGCGCGTCACCTGGCAGAACATGTGGGACGCCCAGCAGAAGCTGGTCCCCGACGTGATCGACCTCGACGCTCCCATGCCCATCGCCCCCCTGCGCATCCCCGGCGTGCCGGAGACCCAGGACACCGTCTTCCCCGAAGACGTCCAGAAGGCCTGAGGCAAAGGCGGGCGCGCCGCCGTGCCGGGAGGTCGGCACGGCGTCCGGAGCGCTTGTCCCGCCGACGATCCGGCGCCGCGGAGGCGCCTCGATGCGGTCGAGCCGATGCACGAACGCGACAATCCGGACCGCTCGCCGTTCCTCTGCTCCAACGCCGTTGGACCCGGAGTTCCCACGGAGTGCCCGGGGCCCCTCGGCAGACGTAAATTCCTTTCCCCATGCGCATTCTCCGCCACACCCAGAAGAACTTCGCCTCGGCGCTCCGCAAGCTGGACCGCCGCTACGCTCCGCCCGCCGGGGTCGAGGCCATCGTCCAAGGCATCCTCGACGAGGTGAGAACCAAGGGCGACGCGGCCCTGGTCGAGCTTTCCAACCGCTTCGACAAGGCCGGATTCCGATCGGCGAAGGAGCTCCGCGTCACCGCCGCCGAGCTGGCCGCCGCGGACGAGGCCGTGGACGGGGCGACGAAGAAGGCCATCGCCGCCTCGCGGAAGAACGTCACCGACTTCGCCAAGCGCAGCCTGCGCAAGGACTGGACGGCGAAGAACGCCCAGGGCGCCCTCGTCGGCGAGCGCTACCTCCCCTTCCAGCGCGTCGGGATCTACGTCCCCGGCGGCAGCGCCCCGCTCGTCTCGACCTCGAACGTGACGGTCTCCCTCGCCGCCGCCGCCGGCTGTCCCTAGACCGTCTTACG
>CAYMMC010000007.1:0-12087 GCA_964391125.1 uncultured Akkermansia sp. | reverse complement strand
CGAGATCGTCGTGACGACGCCTCCAGGCCCCGGCGGGACGGTCAATCCGGCCCTCCTCTACGCTCTGAAGGAAGCGGGAGCGACCGAGATCCACAAGGTCGGCGGCGCCCAGGGCCTCGCCGCGATGGCCTACGGCACCAAGACGATCCGCCCCGTGCTGAAGGTCTACGGTCCCGGCAACTCCTTCGTCGTCGAGGCCAAGCGCCAGCTCTTCGGCGTCGTCGCGGTCGATCTCCTGCCCGGACCGAGCGAGGTCGTGACCCTCTCCGACGCCAGCGGCAACCCCGCCTACATCGCCGCCGACATGCTCGCCCAGGCCGAGCACGGCGGCGACAGCATCATGGGCCTGGTGACCGATTCGGAGAAGCTCCTCGAGGCGGTCAAGGCCGAGATCGACCGGCAGATCCGCAGCTTGGGCCGTCAGGCGCAGTTGAAGAAGGCGCTCAAGGACGGCGCCTGGATGGTGCTGGTCGAATCGCTCGAGGACGGCGTCGCCCTCGTCAACGCCTTCGCCCCCGAGCACCTTTCGCTCATTGTCAGGAACGAAAGCGCCGTCGTCCCGCTGATCACGACCTCGGGCGCGATCTTCCTCGGCAACGACTCGCCCGTCGCCGTCGGCGACTTCCTCGCCGGGCCGAGCCACGAGCTGCCCACCGGCGGCGCCGGCAAGTCCTTTCCCGGACTGACCGTCGACATGTTCCAGCGCCGCACCAGCATCGTGCGGCTGGACAAGGACTCGATCCGCAAGTCCGCCCCCATCGTCGAGACCTTCGCCAGGATCGAGGGGCTCGACGCCCACGGGCGCTCGGCGACGATCCGGGTGGAAAAGTGACGCCCGCCCCAGCCGGCCTCACTCCGGGATCCGGTTCAGCGTGTACCAGGCGGTCGGGAAGTCGAGCGTCCGGCCCGACTGCGACTTCAGCCCTTCGGCGCGCAGCTCGTGGACGTGGAGCGGCCGCAGCCCCTCCACGACCAGGCGCACCGAACGTCCGTCCGGCGCAGGCGTCGCCGAGACGACTTCCAGGGGCCTGGCTTCGATCTCCTCGCTCCCGTAGGCGGAGGAGTAGAGGTAGGTGAAGGCGCTCATCCCGAAGGCGCCGTCGAGCGTCGCGGGATCGACCGGCTCGGTGAAGGCGAGCTCGAAGCCGTCCGCTTGCGCCCGCATCTCGCGGATGGCGAAGGGCGCCTCTCCGGTGAAGCGCACCCGGCTGAGGCCGTAGGAGCGGCTTCCCAGCGAGGACCAGCCGCGGTTGGTCATGCCGACGAAGAGCGAGCCGTCGGGCGCGAAGGCGAGGCGGACCACCGCCGCCGGGAAGCCGTCGAGGAAGGGGAAGCAGGCGCCTTGGTATTCTCCGCCGACCGTTTCGAGGAAGACGCGGCTCACCGCCGCGTTGGTGAATTCGCCGACGAGGAGCTGTCCGTCGAAGGGGCCGAACTTGCCGCCCTGGTCGACGAGCTGGATGTCGGTGGCGCTGCGCCCCATCTTGTTGTAGGGCAGCCACACCGCCGGAGGAACGAACTCGGGCGACTCCGCCAGCGCGGCGGGATAGGGCTGGTTGGGCGTCGGCGCTTTGGCCAGGCGGAAGGGGGCCTCGGGAAGGTCGAGCGACGCGAGCGACTCCTGATTTCCGTAGAAGACGCCGGGGCGGAGATGGTAGACCGGAGTCGCCGGAACCCAGGTGCCCTGCTGGTCGGTGAAGAACATGTCCCCCTCCCGGTTCGCGCCGAGGCCGCTCGGCGAGCGCATCCCGAGCGCCTTCGGGACGAAGCGCCCGTCCTCGCCGACGAGACCGCCCCAGCCGTGCCACCCCTTGGCGTTGTCCGCGAGCTCGCCCATGCCGAGGTTGAGGGTGACCCAGAGGTTGCCCTCTCCATCCCGCTCCGGTCCGTAGGCGTAGGCGTGGTAGTTGCCCGTCACCGTCCAGCCGTCGCATTCGGTGAGGTATTCGTCGGCGACGCCGTCGCCGTCCGCGTCGCGCAGGCGCGTGACCTCGGCGCGTTGCGCGACGAGGAGGTCGTCGCCGTCGCGGAGCAGGCCGAGCGGCTCGTGCAGGCCGGCGGCGAAGCGGTGGTAGGCGATCGCCGAGGGATCGTCGCCGAGGACGCCGTCGAGGAGCCAGACCTCGCCCTTGCGGATGGCCACGGCGAGCCGGTCCGGGCCGATCCACTCCATGCCGCTCACCTCGAGGGCGATGCCGTCGCCCGGCTTCCATTCCTTCGACCGCGAGTCCTGCGGGGTGCTGGCCGCCAGAAGTTCGACGGCAGCGTAGGCGGGGACGGGTTCCTCGGCACGCAAGGCCGAGGTCATCGCGAGAGCAAGCGCGAGCAACAAGGTGGCATGGGCATCCTGCCCATGCATCGTGTGGGGACGCGGGAGAGCGCGGGAGCTTGCATTCGCTCTTCGACGTCGCCTCCGCCGAAGGCATGGGCAGGATGCCCATGCTACGTTTCTGCCGCGATCCTCCTCTGCTCTCATTTCCACGAATAGATGAACGTCAGGGTCCTCTCCCCGCCCGTGCTCTCGACCGCGACGCCTTCGGGATGCGTCGCCGCCGGGGCGTCGCCCTCCGTCCACGAGAGCGTCCTCGCCAGCTTCCCCCCTTCGGCCGAGAAGCGCTCGCCCACCTCGCGGCCGTCTTCGCTGAACAAAAAGGTGGGGTTCCCCGCCGCGTCGAGCCGGTAGCCGCGGAAGCGGCGGCTCCGGGGCGGTGGCTCGGAAAAGGCCACGACCGCCTCTCCGAGGGGCTTCTCGAAGGGGGCATGGCGCGAGAACCAGGTGTGGTAGGCGTCGAAGAAGGGCCCGCGCCAGAGGAGCGCCGGACGCGCCGCGAGTCCGTCGTAGGCCAGGCTGATGCCGCCGGGGAAGCCGACCAGGATCGCCTTTGTCCCGGCCCCCTCGAAGAAGGTGCGCTGGATCGCGGGCCGGTCGGTCGGAACGATCTCGAACTGTCCCGAACTGCGGTCGGGGAAGCCCTCGGGCAGGCCGTCGCCCTCGCGGATGAACGCCCAGATCGCGGCGATCTGCCGTTCCGCGTCGCCGCCGAGGACCTCGGGCACGGTCGATCGCCCGCCCGGCCAGAGCGGCGGCATCAAGGTGCCGGGGCGATAGCCCGCCGGATCGAGCAGGTAGTCGCGGAACCACTCCGGCCGCAAACGGCGGTCGAGCGAGGCGAGGTCGAGCGCCTGGATGCCGAGGGAGCGCTGCTCGCCCCAGGTGTGGCACGTAATGCAATTCGTCCCGCCGAGGGTTCCCAGCAGCTTTCGTCCGGCCTCGAGCTCCTCCTTTCGCTCGACGAGCGGCTTCGGGCCGGACGAGGCGTCGATCTTCGCCAACCAATCGGCCAGGGCGGCGGCGTGGCCGGCGTAGTGCGGCATCCGCGTCTTCACATAGGGCCGCGCCCGGCTGCCCTCGCTCCCGGCGAGGACGCCCTCCAGCCAGTCGCGCCGCAACTTCCGTCCGATGCCGGTGAGGGGCGGGGCGAGGCGGCCGGAATCCCCGAGAGCCTCGTCGCCGACGAAGAAGGGGGCCGTCTCCGGCGGCGGGCCGCCGATTCCGTCGCGCTCGTGGCAGGCGTAGCAATTCATCGCCGCCAGGGTGAGGCGGCCGTCGCGGTCCTCGGCGGGACGGTCTCCGGAGAGAAAGGCGAGCAGCGAGGTCCGCTGGCCGTCGTCGAGGTCGTAGTGCGGCAACCCCGTCCTCGGTCGCTCCGAGAGACAGTGGTCCGCGCCGCTCGGCGCCTCCGGCAATGGCGCCAAGGGCGCGGCCCTCTGCCCCTCGATGGCGTGGCAGGCGGCGCAGTTCGCCTTGGCGACGAGTTCCCGGCCCTTCGCCACGGCGGCGTCGTCCTTGGGCCAGGGCGTCACCGGATCGGCGTCCCGCGGATCCGACCCCTGGTAGTCGAGGAGGTGGGCGGCGATGTCGAGCGACTCCTGCGCGTCGAGCGGCAGGTGGGGCATGCGACCGTCGCTGCGGTAGCGGGATGGCGCTCCGAGAAAGTGGGCGAGCGCGAGGAGGCCGGTTTTCGCCGCGAGGTCGGGATGGGCGACCGCCAGCGGCGAGGCCTCCGGATTTCCCCCTCCGTGGGGCGGGCGGAAGTCGGGAGTGGGCGCATGGCAGGCGACGCAGCCCTTCTCGTGGTAGAGGGCGCTGCCCCGTTCGGCGTTGGCATGACGGGGAGCGCCGAGCTTCACTCCCTTTCCGAGGGTGCCCAGATAGGCGAGGATCGCGGCGATGTCCGCGTCGGCGACGCCGTGAAGCATCGCGGGCATGGTCGAGCCTTCGTGGGCGGATTCGGGATCGCGGAGAAAGGCGGCGAGCCAATCGCGGCCGATGCGCGGGGCGAGGTCGACGAGCTTCGGCCCTTTTCGCGGCACCGCCGCCGCCGATCCCCCGTGGCAGTTGGCGCAGCCGAGCTCGGAGAACAGGACCGCGCCGCCCTCGGCGCTCGGCGCCTCGGCGTGGAAACGCTCGTAGCCGACCACGTGGGGAGAGGAGTGGAGCGGACTGTCCGCCAAGCAGAGCGGGAGTCCCAGCAAGGCAAGCAAGGAGCGCTTCCCGCGACTGACCGCCAAGGCCCGCCGCCGCGTCCATCGGGCGCGGGCCGGGGCCTCCTGCGACGTCCCGCCGCGGTCGATGGCCCCGGCGGTAGGGGCGCGATGGATCCCCCCGATGGCAGGAAGCCAAGCCTTCATCCCTTCGCCAGGCAGCGGTCGAGGTAGGCCCTCGACTCCTTGACTTTCTCCGTGATTCCCGCCGCCGTCGGCAGCATGGGCACGCCGCGCGGGGTCGGATGCATGAAGATCTCGGCCAGGCCGTCGAAGGCGATCTCCTTCAGCGCGGCGACGATGGGCACGTAGTCGAGCGTGCCGAAGCCCGGGAGCTGCTTCAGCTCCTCCTCCTTCGCCATCTGCTGCTTCGAGGAGGGATGGAATTCCTGGAAGTAGAAGAAAGGGAGGTTCTCCTTCCCGCAATGCCGGATCAGGTCGGGGATCTCGCCGACGGCGTCGTGCAGGTGATGCGGCGCGAAGGCGATGCCGACGGCCTTCGAGGGATTGAGGTCGGCGAAGTGGCGGATCGAGTCGGGCGAGGAGAGCATCGCGTTCTTGTGGTTCTCGATGGCCATGGTCAGGCCCAATTCCTCGGCGAGCTCGTAATGCGGCTTCAGCTTCTCGAAGAAGGCCTTCACCTGCGCCTTGGCCTCGGCGCCGGAGGCATCGGGATCGCCCATCTTGCCCGAGGCGCACACGGTCATGCGACCGCCGTTCTTCTTCACCCAGCGCAGTTCGTCGTCCTGCCGGAAGGGCCCCAGCGGATAGCAGGTCGACACCGCGAAGGAGACCCGGCGCGTCGTCAGGAGCGCCTGGAAGGCCTCGTCGCCCATCGCCTCGATTTGTTCGCGGTGGGTCGCGTGGACCTTCCGCCAGATGTCGATGGACTCCGCGCCCGACTTCTCCACCTCGCCGAGCACCTCTTCGAGGGGCAGGTCGCCGTAGAGGGCGGAGGAGAGGACGTGGCGGAGCGCGAAGCCCTGCGCCTCCGCCGCGCGGATCGCGGACGGGAGGAGGCAGGCGGAGCCGAGCAGGCGGCAGGCGTGGCGTCGGTTCATGGGTCGCTTTGGCGTTGGGCGGCGTCGGATCAGCCGCGACGGGCCGCTTCTTCCTCGAGCAGCTTGATCCAGGGGCCGACGTAGTGGCCGTTGTCGTGGAAGGTGCGTCCGGAGACCAGCTTGCCGTCGACGACGCAGGCCTCGTTCACGTAGATGCCCCCGCAGACCTCCAGATCGAACCGGCACTTGGCCACCGTGGCCATGCGGCGTCCGCGGACGCGGTCGGCCCGGGCCGGGATCTCGACGCCGTGGCAGACGCTGGCGACCGGCTTGTCGTGGTCGAAGAACCACCGGGTCAGCCGGATCAGGTCGGGATCCTCGCGGATGTATTCCGGGGCGCGGCCGCCGGAGAAGAGGATGCCGAGATAGTCCTCGGGCCGCACTTCGGAAAAGGCGAGGTCCGCCTGGATCTGGTAGCCCTCCCATTCCCGGGTGATGGTCCAGCCGGGGCGCACCTCGTGCAGCACCATCTGGTAGAGCCGCTTCTCCGGCGCCACGACGACCGGCCGGATCTTCGCCTCCTGGAGGCGGTAGTAGGGATAGAGGGTGTCGACGGTCTCCGTCGCGTCGCCGACGACGATGAGGGCGTTTCCGATGCAGTCTGCCATGGAGGCGAGTGTAATGGAGCGGAGCGGAATGTCACTACCCGAATCGGGCCGGGCAATTCGGGATTTGCGCCATCCCCCAGTCCTCGCCTCGCTTTCCCCGCCGCCGGGCTCCGCAGTGCGCCGCCATGGAAAAAGGCGTTTTAATTCCGTGAAATTTCCTGGAGCGTCCCCTATATTTTTACTCTTCGAGTTCCGTGTGCTCGGGCGCCGCGGCGTCCTTCGGATCCGCTTTTCATGAGTAAACGCTACGAAATCCTCGAGCAGATCGGCAAAGGAGGCCTCGGCGCCGTCTACAAGGCCCTCGACACCCAACTGCATCGCGAGGTGGCGATCAAGCGGGTCCTCTCGACCGACAAGGCGACCGAGGAGGAGGTGAAGGAGGCGGCCGAGAAGCTCATCGCGGAGGCCCAGACGCTCTCCAGCCTGAACCACCCCAACATCATCACCGTCTTCGACGTCGGCCAGGACGAGGAGGGGGGCTTCGTCGTGATGGAGCTGCTCAAGGGCGAGACTCTCGACGAGACCATCGAGCGGGGCGTCCTGACGCAGGAGGACTTCACCGAGGTCGTCTACCAGACGATGGAGGCCCTCATCGCCGCGCAGGCGAACGACGTGATCCACCGCGACATCAAGCCGACCAACATCATGGTGATCTGGCAGGCGTCGGGGAAGTTCCAGCTGAAGATCCTCGACTTCGGCCTCGCCAAGTTCAGCAAGACGCCCTCGGTGCAGACCATGGACCAGGAGGAGTCGGTGATGGGCTCCATCTTCTTCATGGCCCCGGAGCAGTTCGAGCGCGGAGAGCTCGACGCCCGCACCGACCTCTACCAGATGGGCTGCGTCTACTACAACGCCCTCACCGGGCAGTATCCCTTCAACGGCGAGACCGCCCCGCAGGTGATGAACGCGCACCTCCAGCACCGCGTCATCCCCCTCGAGCAGATCCGGCCGGATCTCTCCCCTTCGATCTGCCAATGGGTGATGTGGCTGATCAACCGCGACATCGCCCACCGGCCCCAGGACGCCCGCGAGGCACTGAAGCATTGGCCGCGAGACCCCGCGCCTCCGGGGGCGACGCCCGTCCAGGCGCTGCCCGTCGAGGCCACGCCCGAAGTCGCCACCGGGGCGGTCACCGTGGTGCGCGTGGCCCGGAGGGCGTCGGCCCCGCCCGCCCTGATCGTCCCTGGCGGCGGCTCCGCCACCGGAGCGATCACGGGACGCCTGAGGACGGGCACCGGCGCCATCGGCGGCCGGGGCGTCGGAGGGACCGGCCCGATCGGCCGCGGCGCGGGCGACCGCGGATCGAACCTCGTCGAAAGCGGGAAGATCAAGTGGATCCTCCTCGGCGGCATCGCCCTGCTGCTCGGCGGATTCGCCGCGGCGAAATGGATCGGCGGGGCTGGCGAAGGAAAGCGGATGGCCCGCATCGCGGCCCTGGCCTCCTCCGAGACGCCCACCGGCGACTCCGCCGACGTGGCCCTCGCGGTCCGCTTTCTGGCCGATCCCAAGGCGTCGCCGACCGCGAAGAGCGACGCACAGGAGGTGCTCGAACGGCTCGAGGGCAGCGGCATCAGCGAGAGCATCCACGTGCAGATGCGCGACGCCCCGGGCCTCCCCCTGAAGATCAGCCTGGCCCAGGCCCTCGCCAAGCGCGGCTACGCCCCCGGCGTGCCCGACATGATCGAGGTCTTCAAGGCATCCACCACGGACGAGCAGCGCGTCCGCACCCTCTCGGCGGTGCGCGAGCTGGCCGGCTTGAAGGACATGCCCGCCCTGCTCGGCGCCCTCCACAGCGAGCATTCCCAGCCGGTCCGCACCGCCTTCGAGGACACCGTCCTCGCCGTGCTCCGGCGGGGCGGCGAGACCGCCGGGGTCGTCGACTCCATGCTGGCGAAGCTCTCCAGCAGCGCCGGGGGCGAGCGCAGGAGCCTCTTCCGCATCCTCGGCAGCCTCGGCGGAGAGAAGGTCCGCGCCCGGCTCGCCGCCGTCTACGGAGGGAACGGCGACGCCGACTACCGGCGCGACGCCATCATCGCCTACTTCAACTGGCCCGACCGCTCCGTCCTCGACGAGGTCGAGGCCGTGATCGGCGCCACGGACGACGTGGCCCTTCGCGACGTGGCCGAGCGCGCCTACGTGCGGCTCTGCATTCTGCCCGGCCCCGAACCCGTCGCCGAGATGGTCCCCCTCTGGCGCAAGGCCTTTGGCTACGTGAGGAAGCCCGACGTGGCCCGCGACCTTTTCGACGCCCTCCTCGACCATCCCTATCCCGAGACCCTCGCCCTGCTGAGGGAGTGGCAGGCCCACCCCAACTACGGAGCCCTGGCGAAGAGCTTCGGCAACACCCTCGACCAGCAGATCAAAGGCATCGCCGAGGTCAAGCCCGGCGAGACGATGAAGGGGAACCGGGGCCGCCCCCGCGGGAGGAAGGCGGCCAAGATCAATTCGGATTCCGGCTCGTTCACCGACTGGGTCTCGCCCGACACCTGGTTCACCTGGCAGTTCAAGGCCGCCGAAAGCGGGGAGTTCCTCGTCGAGATCGACCAGGCGACCGAGCTGGAACCGAGCGATTTCGTCGTCCATCTCGCCGGAACCACGCTGGAGGGCCAGTCGGCGACGACGGGGTCGCTGGAGAAGTTCGTCCCCGTCCGTCCCGCCGGGACCGTCTCCCTCGAAGCGGGCGAGACCTACGTGCTCGTCGTCGCCGCCGGACGGAACATCCGACCCCGGATGATGGACATCGCCGGCGTGCGCTACGCGAAGCCGTAGCGGAAAGGCCGCCGGTCGGCCCGTGCCCCCGGCCTTGCCACCGGGCGGGTTCCGTGCCATCGTCCCCGGCCCCGCCTGCGGAAGCCGCATCATCATTGGCAGGCGGCCGCCCTCCGGAGCCGACGGCTCCCCAAGAAGGACCTCAGCACATCCCCCCACCCACATGGCTGCAACGAAACGCATCCTGGTCACCGGCGGCGCCGGCTTCCTCGGCTCCCACCTCTGCGATCTTCTCCTGGAGAAGGGCCACGAAGTCATCTGCCTCGACAACTACTTCACCGGCAGGAAGTCGAACATCGTCCACCTCCTCGCCAACCCGCGCTTCGAGCTGCTGCGACACGACGTCATCGACCCCTTCAAGGTCGAGGTCGACTGGATCTTCAACCTCGCCTGCCCCGCCTCGCCGGTCCACTACCAGCACAATCCCATCAAGACCATCAAGACCTCGGTGATGGGGGCCATCAACTGCCTCGGCCTCGCCAAGCGCACCGGAGCCCGCGTCTTCCAGGCCTCCACCTCCGAAGTCTACGGAGACCCCTCCGTCCATCCCCAGCCCGAATCCTACTGGGGCAACGTCAATCCCATCGGCGTCCGCTCCTGCTACGACGAGGGCAAGCGTTGCGCCGAGACGCTCTTCTTCGACTACCATCGCCAGAACGGCGTCGACATCCGCGTCGTCCGCATCTTCAACACCTACGGTCCCCGCATGATGGCCGACGACGGCCGCGTCGTCTCCAACTTCATCGTCCAGGCGCTCCGGGGCGAGGACCTCACCATCTACGGCGACGGCATGCAGACCCGCAGCTTCTGCTACGTCTCCGATCTCGTCGAGGGCTTCGTCCGCTTCATGGAGGACGAAACCGGCTTCCCCGGCCCCCTCAACCTCGGCAACCCCGGCGAGTTCACCATGCTCGAGCTGGCCGAAAAGATCGTCGCCCTGACGGACAGCTCCTCCAGGATCGCCCATCTCCCCCTTCCCCAGGACGACCCCAAGCAGCGCCAGCCCGACATCTCCCTGGCCCGGGAGCGGTTGGGCTGGGAGCCCAAGGTCGCCCTCGACGAAGGCCTGGCGCACACGTTGCGGTATTTCCAGGAGGATCTGGAGGTCCGGAGCTAGGAGCCGGAATCCAAGCGCCGGTGGCGACACTTCTCTCGATTTTTGCCGAGACCGCAGCTATAGCAAAGGAGGGGGTCCGCCCCGCATCCGACCACCCCATCTCTCCCGCATGTCCTCCATCACTTGCATCGGCGCCGGCTACGTCGGCGGCCCCACCATGGCGATGATCGCCGCGAAATGTCCCGACCTGCGCGTCGAGGTCGTCGACATCAACGCCGAGCGGATCGCCGCCTGGAATTCCGACCGGCTTCCCGTCTACGAGCCGGGCCTCGACGCGCTCGTCGCGGCGGCGCGTGGCAGGAACCTCGCCTTCTCCACCGACGTGCCGGGGGCCATCCGCCGCGGCGACATCATCTTCGTCAGCGTCAACACCCCCACCAAGACCTACGGCCTCGGGGCCAACCGCGCCGCCGACCTCCGCTACATCGAATCCGTCGCCCGCGACATCGCCCGCTACGCCGAGGGCCCCAAGATCATCGTCGAGAAGAGCACCATCCCCGTGCGCACCGCCGAGGCGATCCGCTCCATCCTCAAGACCCGCGAGGCCGATTGGCGGCACGAAGTCCTCTCCAATCCCGAGTTCCTCGCCGAGGGCACCGCCGTCGCCGACCTGGAGAATCCCGACCGCATCCTCATCGGAGGCGAGACCACCCCGGAGGGCCGGGCCGCCATCGAGCGTCTCGCCTCCATCTACGGGGCCTGGGTGCCTGCGGAGCGCATCATCAGGACCAACCTCTGGTCCTCCGAGCTCGCCAAGCTCGTCGCCAACGCCTTCCTCGCGCAGCGCGTCTCCTCCATCAACAGCATCTCCGCCCTCTGCGAAGCCACGGGCGCGGACGTCGGCGAAGTGGCCCACGCCATCGGCACCGACTCCCGCATCGGACCCAAGTTCCTCAAGGCCTCCGTCGGCTTCGGCGGCTCCTGCTTCCAGAAGGACGTCCTCAATCTCACCTACCTCTGCGAGCACTTCGGCCTGCCCGAGGTCGCCGAATACTGGCATCAGGTCATCCGCATCAACCAGTGGCAGAAGCGCCGCTTCGCCGACGCCGTCGTCCGCGCCTTCCACAACACCGTGAACGGCAAGCGCATCGCCATCCTCGGCTTCGCCTTCAAGAAGGACACCAACGACACCCGCGAAACCCCCGCCATCGACGTGTGCAAGCAGCTGCTGGAGGAGCGGGCCACCCTCTCCATCTACGATCCCAAAGTGGAGAAGGCGAAGATCCACGCCGATCTCGGGCTCGACGTGGAGGATCCCCGCATCCAGGTCTGCTCCAGCGCGCCGGAAGCGCTCCGCGACGCCCACGCCATGCTCGTTCTCACCGAATGGGACGAGTTCAAGACGATCGACTTCGACGCCGCCTACGCGAGCATGCTCAAGCCCGCCTGGATATTCGACGGGCGCGATCTCCTCGACCACGAGGCCCTGCAAGCCATCGGATTCCAGGTCAAGGCCATCGGCAAAGCCTTGTAGCCCTACGTTGGTGACGGAGAGAATGGAGTGATCATGCGCTTCGTCTTTCTCAACCAATACTACCCGCCTGACGAAGCCCCCACCGGGGCGATGCTGAAGCCGGTGGCGGAGGAGCTGGCGCGGCGCGGGCACGAAGTGACGGTGATCTGCTCGGAAGGCGGCTACGGAAGAACGGGGGGGAGGGGCGCCGCCTCCGTCGGCCCAGACGATCGGGCGGCCGCGACGGGAGTGAGGACGATCCGCGTCCGCGCCCTGCGGCTGGGCCGCCGGACCTTTCTGGGCAAGCTGGCGGACTACGCCTCCTACTACCTCGGATGCGCGATCAAGCTCGCGACGATGCGACCGGATCGGGTCGTGGCGCTGACCACACCGCCCTACCTGTCGGTCCTGGCCCGTCTCGCGGCCCGCTGGCGCGGCGGCCGGCATGGGCATTGGGTGACGGACCCCTATCCCGACGCGATGGCCGCCCACGGCCTGCTCCTCGAGGAAAGCTTCGGATATCGGCTCCTGGCC